>NZ_JBTBFV010000004.1:0-198047 GCF_054786995.1 Mycobacterium sp. ZZG | reverse complement strand
CGTCATCACCGGCCAGGGTGGTGTCGGCCATCACCAGATTCAGTGCGATCGGCACCGGCCCGGCAGCGGGATGCCCGGTGACGCGTTCATAGATCGTCTCGGCCATCACCTGCCCGCGCGGGCGCCCGTCCCCGCTGGTGTCGGCGGCCCGCCGGCAGGCCGCGTACAGCCCGACCCCTTGGGCCAGCGGCAGCCGCACCGTGACGTAGACCATGGTGTTGGGGGCCGGCCGGCAGGACACCGCACAATCGGCGGCGGCTTTGTCTGAACGTGCCACCACCGCGGCGGCGTCCAGGCGGGCGGTGACCTTTTTGGCCTCGGCCTCCACGCGCTTGTTGCCCCACCCCGTCAACCGCGACGGATCGGCACACAGCTCTTCATCGAGTTGGCGGCGATGCTGCACCGACAGGCAGGCGGATTCCCGCACGATCAGGGTGGCCCGCCATTCCGAGAGCGCCCCGCACGCCAGCGCGGCCAACGTGTAGGGCATCTCCTCGACCAGGGCCTGGGCGAACCCGAGATGCCGTCCCCCGCACACCGGGGCATCACGGCGGGCCAACGCGATCTCGGAGGCCAACCCTTTACCGCGCCGCTCGGCGCGGATCCCGGCGGCGTCCTCGGCGGCGCGGCGTTTGGCCGCCCACAACGCGGTCGCGCGGGCCTGGGCGGCGGCCGCGGCCGACTTCAGCGCTTCACACCGCTCGACCACCGCCCGCAACTCGGCCTGCGACGCCCCCTCATCAACATCGAAATCGACATCGAACACACTTTCGAACATAAACCCGACGCTACAACCACCCACCGACATTTAGCGTTGGAGAGGCTCGCTCAGAGGCCCAGCGCTTGGTACGTGCTGCGTACGAACTTCGGCTGTGCGCTCTGCAGCTTCGCCAGCGAGGTGTTCCCGGCGACCGCAGCGGCCGCGTCCGCGGTCAGATTCGGCATGTTCTGGATCAGATAGATCAGGATCACATCCGCCGACGGATCGGCCTGCCACCACGTGCCGTAGGCGCCGGGCCAGGAGAACGTGCCGAGGCCGCCGGGGCCGAACAACTGCCGTGACCTTGCGGGGTCGGTCACCACCGAGAGGTTCAACCCGAAGCCGCGGCCGATCCAGAACGGCGCACCGAGGAAGTCCTGGCGCTTCTGCTCGTCGGTCAGCCGGTCGGTGCGCATCAACTCGACCGACTCCTCGGACAGCACCCGGACCCCGTCGAGCTCCCCGCCGGCGAGCAGCATCCTGGCGAAGCGCAGGTAGTCGTCCACGGTTGAGAACAGCCCGGCGCCGCCCGTGCAGAACGGGGGATCCACGATCGGCGGCGGCCCCATCACGTCGTGGCGCAGCGTGTTGTCGTTGTCCAGCTGGTACATCGTGGCCGCACGGCGCCTGCCGGTAGTGCCGACGTGAAAACCGGTGTCCGACATGCCCAATGGGCCCAGGATCCGTTCGGTGAGTACCTCGCTGAGCGGTTTGCCCTCGATCCGCGACAGCGCGATGCCCAGCACGTCGGTGGCGTGGCTGTAGGTCAGGCGCTCGCCGGGCTGGTGCGCCAGCGGCAGCGCCGAAAGTTCGGCCAGCCAGCGGTCTTGATCCTGGCGGGTCGGCAGCTTGCGGTACGCGTCCGACAGCGGGCCGAGCACTGAGAACATGTACGCGAGCCCACTGCGGTGGGTCATCAGGTCCTCGACGGTGATGTGGCGCTGCGCGGGCACGGTGCGGTCGAGGCGTCCGCGGGGCTCGACGAGCACCCGCATGTCGGCGAGCTCCGGCAGCCACGTCGCGACCCGGTCGGTGAGCCGCAGCTTGCCTTCTTCGATCATCGACATCGCGGCGGCCACCGTCACCGGCTTCGTCATCGACGCGATGCGAAAGATCGTGTCGCGCTGCATCGGTAGCCGGGCCTCGACGTCTCGGTAACCCAGCTCGTTGACCTGGCGCACCTCGCCGGCGTGCCACACGAGCGTGACTGCGCCCGCCAGCAGTCCTGCGTCGATCGCATCGACGATGGAGGCCTTGTTGCGGTCGAGATTCATTTGGCCGAGGCTACCTGCCGAATACGTCGCCACCTTCCGTCGGTGCTAAGCTCGCCGAAGTTTCCGACATCCTTTAACGATCCGTCCCGTGAGGCGGAGAAGGAGGTCCGGCTCCTCGTGGGCGCACCCGACCATTCCGGTCACGACCGGGAGCTGATGTCCGCCGCGGACGTCAGCCGCACTATTGCCCGTATCGCCCACCAGATCATCGAGAAGACCGCGCTCGACGGTCCCGACGGCCCGCGGGTCGTTCTCCTCGGGATCCCGACCCGCGGTGTGACTCTCGCCACCCGGCTGGCCCGCAACATCGCCGAGTTCAGTGGCGTCGAGGTGGCACACGGGGCGCTCGACATCACGCTCTACCGCGACGATCTGATGACCAAGCCGCCCCGCGCGCTCGCGGAGACCTCCATCCCCGACGGCGGGATCGACGGAGCGCTGGTGGTGCTCGTCGATGACGTGCTGTACTCCGGTCGGTCGGTGCGCTCGGCGCTCGACGCGCTGCGCGACCTGGGCCGGCCCAAATCGGTCCAGCTGGCGGTGCTCGTCGACCGTGGTCACCGCGAGCTGCCGATCCGCGCCGACTACGTCGGCAAGAACGTTCCGACATCGCGCGCCGAGAACGTCAAGGTCCGCCTCACCGAGGACGACGGACACGACGGCGTCCGCATCGCACCCTATGGAGGGCCTGCCAGGTGAAGCACCTGCTGACCGCGGCCGATCTGAGCCGCGACGACGCGACCGCGATCCTCGACAACGCCGACCGGTTCGCCGAAGCGCTGGTGGGGCGCGAGGTCAAGAAGCTGCCCACCCTGCGGGGCCGCACCATCATCACGATGTTCTACGAGAACTCCACCCGCACCAGAGTGTCGTTCGAGGTCGCGGGCAAGTGGATGAGCGCGGACGTGATCAACGTCAGCGCCTCGGGATCGTCTGTGGCCAAAGGGGAATCGCTGCGCGACACCGCGCTGACCCTGCGCGCCGCCGGCGCCGACGCGCTGATCATCCGTCACCCCGCCTCGGGCGCGGCCCAGCAACTGGCCGCCTGGACGCTGGTGGCGGACGACCCCTCGGAGAGCCCCTCCATCATCAATGCCGGTGACGGAACTCACGAACACCCCACCCAGGCGCTGCTGGATGCGCTGACCATCCGGCAGCGGCTCGGCTCCGTCGAAGGTCGGCGGGTCGTGATCGTCGGGGATGTGCTGCACAGCCGCGTCGCCCGGTCCAATGTGGCGCTGTTGCACACCCTCGGCGCCGAGGTCGTGCTCGTCGCGCCGCCGACCCTGCTGCCGGTGGGCGTCGCCGACTGGCCGGTGACGGTGTCCCATGACCTCGACGCCGAGCTGCCCCTGGCCGACGCCGTGCTGATGCTCCGGGTGCAGGCCGAGCGGATGAACGGCGCTTTCTTCCCCTCCTCGCGGGAGTACTCGGTGCGCTACGGCTTGTCCGAGAAGCGGCAGTCCCGGCTGGCCGGGCACGCCGTCGTGCTGCACCCCGGGCCGATGCTGCGCGGTATGGAGATCGCGTACTCGGTGGCGGACTCGTCGCAATCGGCGGTGCTGCAACAGGTTTCCAATGGTGTCCACGTCCGGATGGCGGTGCTGTTCCACCTGCTCGTCGGATCCGAGCAGGAAGCGATCAGCGCATGACTCCGCCGGTGGTACTCAAGTCGGTGCGTCTCTACGGCGAGGGTGAGCCGGTCGACGTGCTGGTGCGCGACGGGCAGATCGCGGACATCGGTCAGGACCTGACCGCCGACGAACTCATCGACTGCGACGGGCAGATCCTGCTGCCGGGCTTCGTAGACCTGCACACCCACCTGCGTGAACCCGGCCGCGAGTACGCCGAGGACATCGAAACCGGTTCGGCCGCAGCGGCTCTCGGGGGATACACCGCGGTGTTCGCGATGGCCAACACCGATCCGGTGGCCGACTCGGTGGTGGTCACCGACCACGTGTGGCACCGCGGCCAGCAGGTCGGTCTGGTCGACGTGCACCCGGTGGGCGCGGTCACCGTCGGCCTGGGTGGCAAGCAGCTCACCGAGATGGGGCTGATGGCCGCCGGCGCCGGAGGGGTGCGGATGTTCTCCGACGACGGTGTGTGTGTCGACGATCCGCTGGTGATGCGGCGCGCGCTGGAGTACGCGTCGGGTCTGGGCGTGCTGATCGCCCAGCACGCCGAAGAGCCGCGCCTGACCGTCGGCGCCGTCGCCCATGAGGGTCCCAACGCCGCCCGGCTGGGGCTGGCCGGCTGGCCGCGCGCGGCCGAGGAATCGATCGTGGCCCGTGACGCGCTGCTCGCCCGCGATGCCGGCGCCCGGGTGCACATCTGCCACGCGTCCACGGCCGGCACCGTGGAGTTGGTGCGGTGGGCCAAGGAACAGGGCATCGCGATCACCGCCGAGGTCACCCCGCACCATCTGCTGCTCGACGACACGCGGCTGCAGACCTACGACGGCCGCAACCGGGTGAACCCGCCGCTGCGTGAGGCCGGTGACGCGGTCGCGCTGCGTCAGGCCCTCGCCGAGGGGGTGATCGACTGTGTGGCCACCGATCACGCGCCCCATGCCGAACACGAGAAGATGTGCGAGTTCGCCAACGCGCGGCCCGGCATGCTCGGCCTGCAGACCGCGCTGTCCGTCATCGTCGAGACGATGGTCGACCCCGGTCTGATCACCTGGCGTGACGTGGCCCGGGTGATGAGTGAGGCGCCGGCCCGGATCGTCGGGCTGCCGGATCAGGGCAGGCCGCTTGAGGTAGGGGAGCCGGCCAACCTGACCGTGGTCGACCCCGCAGCGAGGTGGACGGTCAAGGGGCCGGATCTGGCCAGCCGGTCGGACAACACGCCCTACCAGGACATGGAGTTGCCCGCCGTGGTCACGACGACGTTGCTGCGGGGCAAGATCACCGCCCGCGACGGGAAGGTGCACGGATGAACACCCCGACGCTGGTCGCCTCGCTGGTGATGGCGGCGATCCTGGCGTTGCTGATCGCGGTGCTCATCCAGGCGATGATGCGCGGGTGGCGGCGCCGCGTGCAGCGTCAGGCCGAGATGATCGGCACCCTGCCGCCGCTGCCTGAGACCGTCGGCCCGGCACTCGTGCCGGCCACCAAGGGCCTCTACATCGGCAGCACGCTGGCCCCGCACTGGAACGACCGGGTCGCCGCCGGCGACCTCGGGTTCCGCGCCAAGGCCGTGCTCACCCGCTACCCCGAGGGAATCATGTTGCAGCGCACCGGCGCCGGGCCGATCTGGATGCCTGACGACGCGATCTCGGAGATCCGCACGGTGAAGAACCTCGCCGGCAAGGTGATCCTCGGGGGAAGGAGCGGGGCGACCGGGGGGGAGGCCCAGTCCCACGACGCCATCCTGGCGATCCGGTGGCGACTGCCGTCGGGGACCGAGATCGACACCGGCTTCCGCGCCGACAACCGCAGTGACTACGCCAAATGGTGTCCCGAGGAGAACGCATGACGAACAAGGCCCTACTGGTGCTGGAGGACGGCCGGGTGTTCACCGGCACGACCTTCGGCGCGGTCGGCGAGACGCTCGGTGAAGCCGTGTTCTCGACCGGCATGTCGGGTTACCAGGAAACCCTGACCGACCCGAGCTACCACCGCCAGATCGTGGTCGCCACCGCACCGCAGATCGGCAACACCGGCTGGAACCACGATGACAGCGAAAGCCGCGGCGACAAGATCTGGGTGGCCGGATACGCCGTGCGCGACCCGTCGCCGCGGGCGTCGAACTGGCGCGCCACCGGCACCCTCGACGAGGAACTGACGCGCCAGGGCATCGTGGGGATCGGCGGTATCGACACCCGTGCGGTGGTGCGCCATCTGCGCAGCCGCGGCTCGATGAAGGCGGGGATCTTCAGCGGTGTCGCCGCCGAGGCTCCGGTCGACGAACTGGTGGCCCGGGTCCGCGGGCAGGAGGCCATGCTCGGCGCCGACCTCGCCGGTGAGGTCAGCACCGCCGCCGACTACGTGGTCGAACCGGAAGTGCCGCAACGGTTCACCGTCGCCGCGCTGGACCTGGGAATCAAGACCAACACCCCGCGCAACTTCGCCAAGCGCGGAATCCGCAGTGTGGTGCTTCCGTCCTCGACCACCTTCGAGCGCATCGCCGAACTCGAGCCCGACGGTGTCTTCCTGTCCAACGGCCCCGGTGACCCGGCGACCGCCGACCACGTCGTCGCCGTCACGCGCGACGTGCTCGACGCCGGGATCCCGCTGTTCGGCATCTGCTTCGGCAACCAGATCCTGGGCCGGGCGCTCGGATTGGGCACCTACAAGATGGTGTTCGGCCACCGCGGCATCAACATCCCGGTGATGGACCATGCCACCGGACGGGTGTCGATCACCGCCCAGAACCACGGCTTCGCGCTGGAAGGCGAAGCGGGCCAGACCTTCGACACCCCGTTCGGTCAGGCCGAGGTCAGCCACACCTGCGCCAACGACGGTGTGGTGGAGGGAGTCCGGTTGCGCGACGGCCGCGCCTTCTCCGTCCAATACCACCCCGAGGCCGCCGCGGGCCCGCGCGACGCGGAGTACCTGTTCGACCAGTTCATCGACCTCATGGCGGAGAACCAGTGACAGATACCGCGCTGTCGACGCGCGCGAGCGCGCGCTTTTGTCCGAGTTTCCGCGGTGTGTCGTGTGCAGACACGCACGCTCGCGGCGCCGAAGAGGAGAAGTAACAGATGCCGCGTCGCTGCGACCTCAACCATGTCCTGGTCATCGGGTCGGGCCCGATTCTGATCGGCCAGGCCGCCGAGTTCGACTACTCCGGCACACAGGCGTGCCGGGTGCTGCGGGCCGAAGGCCTGCAGGTCACGCTGATCAACTCGAACCCGGCCACGATCATGACCGACCCCGAGTACGCCGACCACACCTACGTGGAGCCGATCACCGCCGAGTTCGTCGAGAAGGTGATCGCCCAGCAGGCCGAGCGCGGCAACAAGATCGACGCGCTGCTGCCCACTCTCGGCGGGCAGACCGCGCTGAACACCGCGGTGAAGCTGTACGAGAGCGGCGCGCTGGACCGCTACGGCGTCGAGCTCATCGGTGCCAACTTCGACGCGATCCAGCGCGGCGAGGACCGGCAGAAGTTCAAGGACATCGTCACCAAGGTCGGCGGTGAATCCGCCCGCAGCCGCGTCTGTTTCACCATGGACGAGGTGCGCGAAACGGTCGCCGAGCTCGGCCTGCCCGTGGTGGTGCGGCCCAGCTTCACGATGGGCGGCCTGGGCTCGGGCATGGCCTACTCGGCCGAGGAGGTCGAGCGGATGGCCGGTGACGGCCTGGCCGCGTCGCCGTCAGCGAACGTGCTGATCGAAGAGTCCATCTATGGATGGAAGGAATACGAACTCGAGCTGATGCGCGACAGTCACGACAACGTCGTGGTGGTGTGCTCGATCGAGAACTTCGACCCGATGGGCGTGCACACCGGGGACTCGGTGACCGTCGCGCCGGCCATGACGTTGACCGATCGCGAATACCAGACCATGCGCACGCTCGGCATCGAGATCCTGCGCGAGGTCGGCGTGGACACCGGCGGCTGCAACATCCAGTTCGCGGTGAACCCGCAAGACGGCCGCCTCATCGTCATCGAGATGAACCCGCGGGTGTCGCGGTCGTCGGCGCTGGCTTCCAAGGCGACCGGGTTCCCGATCGCCAAGATCGCGGCCAAGCTCGCGATCGGCTACACGCTCGACGAGATCGTCAACGACATCACCAAGGAGACGCCGGCCTCCTTCGAGCCGACGCTCGACTACGTCGTGGTCAAGGCGCCCCGGTTCGCGTTCGAGAAGTTCCCCGGCGCCGACGCCACCCTGACCACCACGATGAAATCGGTCGGTGAGGCGATGTCGCTGGGCCGCAACTTCATCGAGGCGCTCGGCAAGGTGATGCGCTCGCTGGAGAGCACCCGCACCGGCTTCTGGACAGGTCCCGACCCCGAGGGCGACGTCGACGCGGTTCTTCAGCGGCTGCGCACGCCGACCGACGGCCGGCTGTACGACATCGAGTACGCGCTGCGGCTGGGCGCCACCGTCGAGCAGGTCGCGGCCGCGTCGGGGGTGGATCCGTGGTTCGTCGACCAGATCAGCGGGCTGGTGCGCCTGCGCGCCGAACTGATCGACGCGCCGGTGCTGGGCGCCGAGCTGCTGCGCCGCAGCAAGCATCACGGCCTGTCGGACCGCCAGATCGCCGCGCTGCGTCCGGAACTGGCAGGGGAGATGGGGGTGCGCGCGCTGCGGCAACGCCTCGGGATCCACCCCGTGTACAAGACCGTCGACACCTGCGCCGCCGAGTTCGAGGCCAAGACGCCGTATCACTACAGCAGTTACGAGCTGGACCCGGCCGCCGAGACCGAGGTCGCCCCGCAGACCGATCGGCCGAAGGTGCTCATCCTCGGCTCCGGGCCCAACCGCATCGGGCAGGGCATCGAATTCGACTACAGCTGCGTGCACGCGGCGACCACGCTCAGCGATGCGGGCTTCGAGACCGTGATGATCAACTGCAACCCGGAGACGGTGTCCACCGACTACGACACCGCGGACCGGCTCTACTTCGAACCGCTGACGTTCGAGGACGTGCTGGAGATCTACCACGCCGAGCAGAAATCCGGCGTCGGCGGGCCCGGAGTGGCCGGAGTGATAGTCCAACTCGGCGGGCAGACTCCGCTCGGGCTCGCCGAACGCCTGGAGAAGGCTGGGGTCCCGATCGTGGGCACCCCGCCCGAGGCCATCGACCTCGCCGAGGACCGTGGCCGCTTCGGAGAGGTGCTGACCACCGCGGGACTGCCCGCGCCGCGGTTCGGCATGGCCACCAGCTTCGATCAGGCCCGCCGTATCGCCGCCGAGATCGGCTATCCGGTACTGGTCCGGCCGTCCTATGTTCTCGGCGGCCGCGGCATGGAGATCGTCTACGACGAGAAGACACTGGAGGGCTACATCACCCGGGCCACCCAGCTCTCTCCCGAGCACCCGGTGTTGGTCGACCGCTTCCTCGAAGACGCCATCGAGATCGACGTGGACGCGCTCTGCGACGGCACCGAGGTGTACATCGGCGGGGTGATGGAGCACATCGAGGAGGCCGGTATCCACTCCGGCGACTCTGCCTGTGCGTTGCCGCCGGTGACCCTGGGGCGCAGCGACATCGAGGCGGTCCGGCGTGCCACCGAGGCGATCGCGTTCGGGATCGGCGTGGTGGGACTGCTCAACGTGCAGTACGCGCTCAAGGACGATGTGCTCTATGTGCTGGAGGCCAACCCCAGGGCGAGCCGCACCGTGCCCTTCGTGTCCAAGGCCACCGCAGTCCCGCTGGCCAAGGCGTGCGCACGGGTGATGCTCGGCGCCACCATCGCCGAGTTGAGGGAGGAAGGTGTGCTGACCCGCACCGGCGACGGCGCGACCACCACGCGCAGCGCGCCGGTGGCGGTGAAAGAGGCCGTGCTGCCGTTCCACCGGTTCCGCAAAGCCGACGGTGCACAGATCGATTCGCTGCTCGGCCCGGAGATGAAGTCCACCGGGGAGGTGATGGGCATCGCCCACGACTTCGGCAGCGCGTTCGCCAAGAGTCAGACCGCCGCGTACGGCTCGCTGCCGGTGCAGGGCACCGTGTTCGTGTCGGTGGCCAACCGCGACAAGCGCTCACTGGTGTTCCCGGTCAAACGTCTGGCCGACCTCGGCTTCCACATTCTGGCCACCGAGGGAACTGCGGAGATGTTGCGGCGCAACGGGATTCCGTGCGACGAGGTGCGCAAGCACTTCGAGGAGCCGACTCCGGACCGGCCCGCGCGGTCTGCGGTCGACGCGATCAGGGCCGGGGAGGTCGACATGGTGATCAACACCCCGTACGGCAATTCCGGGCCCCGCGTGGACGGCTACGAGATCCGTTCGGCGGCGGTGTCGATGAACATCCCGTGTGTCACGACGGTGCAGGGCGCCTCGGCCGCGGTCCAAGGCATCGAGGCGGCGATCCGCGGGGACATCGGCGTGATGTCGTTGCAGGAGTTGCACTCGGTGCTGGGCTCGTGACCGCGGGCGGGTTCGGTGACCGCCTGAGGGCCGCGGTGGCGCGCCGCGGACCGCTGTGCCTCGGCATCGACCCGCATCCGGAGCTGCTCCGATCCTGGGGCCTGACCACCGACGCCGCGGGGCTGGCGGCGTTCAGCGAGACGTGCGTGGCCGCGTTCGAGGGCTTCGCGGTGGTCAAGCCGCAAGTGGCGTTCTTCGAGGCGTACGGCTCGGCCGGATACGCCGTGCTGGAGGCCACGATCGCGGCGCTACGCCGGTCCGGCGTGCTGGTGCTCGCCGACGCCAAGCGCGGCGACATCGGCTCGACCATGGCTGCGTACGCGGCCGCATGGGCCGGCGACTCACCTCTGGCCGCCGATGCGGTCACGGCATCGCCGTATCTGGGCTTCGGCTCCCTGCAGCCGCTGTTGGACACCGCCCGCGCCCACGGCCGCGGGGTCTTCGTGCTGGCCGCCACGTCCAATCCCGAGGGCGCGAGCGTGCAGCGCGCGGACGCCGGCGGGCGCACCGTCGCGCAGTCGATCGTCGACGCGGCCGCCGAGGTCAATCGCACGGCCGGCCCGGGCACCGTCGGAGTGGTGGTCGGCGCGACGCTGGCCGAACCGCCCGATGTGGGTGCGCTCGACGGTCCGGTGCTCGTGCCGGGCGTCGGCGCCCAGGGCGGGCGTCCCGAGGCGCTGGGCGGCCTGGGAGGCGCCCTTCCCGGCCAGCTGCTGCCCGCCGTCTCGCGGGAGGTGCTGCGGGCGGGTCCGGACATCACAGGCCTGCGCGATGCCGCCGCGCGGATGCGCGACGCCGTCGCCTACCTGGCGAAATAGCGAGCCTTCTCGCCAAGAGTCCCTGCGACACGCCCGACACGCGATGACCAGCGAAATTCTCAGAGTTTCGCGCCTGGACGCCGCGTCACCGCCGGGTGCCCGTGACGAACTTCTGTCGGCAAACAGCCTGAGACTGCAAATACCGGCCATATGCAGGTCGTTTGGTGCGGTAAGGGTGACTCGGGGGTACGTGACGAGCGTCCCGGCAGTCCGGTGGTGACTGCCCAATAGCGCCCTACACGCTGGGGTTTTGATGCGACAAGCCGGGGGTGGGGTTAGCTTTCGTCTGTCGGCGTGGGTACGGTCGTCCACGCTGGCTGGTTCTGGTTCACACCACCACCGGCCCAGACAAATCAGTTGATGGACGATACGGAGGAAACCCGTGGCCCTTCCCCAGTTGACCGACGAACAGCGCGCGGCAGCGTTGGAGAAGGCTGCTGCCGCACGTCGAGCACGAGCCGAGCTCAAAGACCGGCTCAAGCGCGGCGGCACCAACCTCAAGCAGGTGCTCAAGGACGCAGAGACCGACGAAGTCCTGGGCAAGATGAAGGTTTCGGCGCTGCTGGAGGCTTTGCCCAAGGTGGGCAAGGTCAAGGCGCAGGAGATCATGACCGAACTCGAGATCGCCCCGACGCGCCGGCTGCGCGGGCTGGGTGACCGTCAGCGCAAGGCCCTGCTGGAAAAGTTCGACTTCTCCTAACAGGCTGTGAGCGAGGGCGGAGGGCCGGACAGCGCGTCCAGGGCGACGGTCCTGGTGTTGTCCGGCCCGTCTGCCGTCGGAAAGTCCACGATCGTGCGCTGCCTGCGTGAGCGGGTCGTGGACCTGTACTTCAGCGTCTCGGTCACCACGCGGGCCCCGCGGCCCGGTGAAGTCGAGGGCGTGGACTACTTCTTCGTGACGGCAGAGCAGTTTCAGCAGCTCATCGACGAGGGTGCCCTTCTCGAATGGGCCGAGATCCACGGCGGGCTGCACCGCTCGGGCACCCCTGCCGGACCGGTGCGCGAGGCCACGGCTGCGGGTCGGCCCGTGTTGATCGAGGTCGACCTCGCCGGTGCGCGCGCGGTCAAGCAGGCGCTGCCCGAGGCCGTCACGGTATTCCTGGCGCCCCCCAGCTGGGAGGTGCTGGAGAGCCGGCTGGTGGGTCGCGGCACCGAGACACCCGAGGTGAGGGCGCGCCGGTTGCAGACCGCCAGAGATGAACTGGCCGCGCAGGGCGACTTCGACGCGGTCGTCGTGAACACTCAATTGGAGTCTGCATGCGCCGAATTGGTATCCTTGCTGGTGGCCCACACTCCGGTACGGCGTGATTAGGCCCTGACATCCAGACTTTGAGGAGATCCTCTACGTGAGCACCCCGCAGTCCGCCGCGGTCGACATCGATCCGTCGGCAGCCAGCGCCTACGACACACCCCTGGGCATCACCAACCCGCCCATCGACGAATTGCTCGACCGCGCGTCGAGCAAGTACGCGCTGGTGATCTACGCAGCCAAGCGGGCGCGCCAGATCAACGACTACTACAACCAGCTCGGCGACGGCATCCTTGAGTACGTCGGACCGCTGGTCGAGCCCGGCCTGCAGGAGAAGCCGCTGTCGATCGCACTGCGCGAGATCCACGGTGACCTCCTCGAACACACCGAGGGCGAGTAACCGGGCGGGCCTTTCGTAGTGGAGCGCAAGCGGATCATCGTCGGCGTAGCCGGTGGCATCGCCGCTTACAAGGCGGCCACGCTGGTCCGTCAGCTCACCGAGGCCGGTCACAGTGTCCGGGTCGTCCCCACGGAATCGGCGCTGCGCTTCGTCGGTGCCGCCACCTTCGAAGCACTCTCCGGCAACCCGGTGCACACCGGGGTGTTCCAGGACGTCCACGAGGTGCCACACGTCCGCTTCGGTCAGGACGCCGATCTCGTCGTTGTGGCCCCGGCGACTGCCGACCTGCTCGCCCGCGCAGCGATCGGACGCGCTGACGACCTGCTGACCGCGACGCTGCTCACCGCGCGATGTCCGGTGCTGTTCGCGCCGGCGATGCACACCGAGATGTGGCTGCACCCGGCGACTGTCGAGAACGTCGCGACGCTGCGCCGCCGCGGGGCGATCGTGATGGAACCCGCCTCCGGGCGTCTCACCGGCGCCGACACCGGCCCCGGCCGCCTTCCCGAGGCTGAGGAAATCAGCACGCTGGCCCAGCTGCTGCTGGCCCGCGGCGACGCGCTGCCCTATGACCTGGCCGGCGTGAAGGTGCTGGTCACCGCCGGCGGCACCAGAGAGCCGATCGATCCCGTGCGCTTCATCGGCAACCGCAGCTCCGGCAAGCAGGGCTACGCCGTGGCTCGGGTGATGGCCCAGCGCGGCGCGGAGGTGACGCTGATCGCGGGAAACACCGCCGGGCTCATCGACCCGGCCGGGGTGCACGTGATGCACATCGGGTCGGCGACCCAACTGCGGGACGCGGTGTCCAAGCACGCCCCCGACGCCAACGTGCTGGTGATGGCCGCCGCGGTCGCCGACTTCCGGCCCGCCAACCCGGTCGCCACCAAGATCAAGAAGGGCCCCTCTGAGGAGGGCGACCCGGCCATCGAGCTGGTCCGCAACGACGACGTGCTCGCCGGAGCGGTCCGCTCCCGCCGTGATGGGCAGCTGCCGAACATGGCCGCCATCGTCGGGTTCGCCGCCGAGACCGGCGACGCGAACGGCGACGTGCTGTTCCATGCGCGCGCCAAACTCGCGCGCAAGGGCTGCGATCTGCTGGTCGTCAACGCGGTCGGCGAGAACCGGGCCTTCGAGGTCGACCACAACGATGGTTGGCTGCTGTCCGCCGACGGAACCGAGACAGCGCTGGAGCACGGTTCGAAGACCGTCATGGCGAGCCGTATTGTGGACGCGATCGCGGCTGTCCTGCACTCCGGTGGCGGGTGACGCCGTACAAGCTTTGGTAAGACCAGTCAGCGTGCGTGTAAAGGTTGCGCGCAGCGGGGGGACACGCTTGGGTGCTAGGGGCGCCCGGAGCGGTGCGACCCTCGCGGGTAAGTTGACTGACTAACTATCTCAGGTTCGCTTGAGTGGAAGGAATCGGACGTGAGTGAAGCTCGGCTGTTTACCAGTGAGTCGGTGACCGAGGGACACCCCGACAAGATCTGCGACGCCATCAGCGACTCGGTGCTCGACGCGCTGCTCGCCGACGATCCGAAGTCCCGCGTCGCGGTGGAGACGCTGGTGACAACCGGTCAGGTCCACGTCGTCGGCGAGGTGACGACCAACGCCAAGGAAGCGTTCGCCCACATCACCAACACCGTGCGGTCGCGGATCCTCGAGATCGGTTACGACCATTCCGACAAGGGTTTCGACGGCCTCACCTGCGGTGTCAACATCGGTATCGGTGCACAGTCTCCGGACATCGCCCAGGGCGTCGACACCGCCCACGAGACCCGGGTGGAGGGTGCCGCTGATCCGCTGGACGCGCAGGGCGCCGGCGACCAGGGACTGATGTTCGGCTACGCGATCGCCGACACTCCCGAGCTGATGCCGCTGCCGATCGCGCTGGCGCACCGGTTGTCGCGCAAGCTCACCGAGGTTCGCAAGAACGGCACCCTGGGCTACCTGCGTCCCGACGGCAAGACCCAGGTCACCGTGCAATACGACGGCACCACCCCGGTGCGCCTGGACACCGTCGTGCTGTCCACCCAGCACGCCGACGGCATCGATCTGGAGAGCCAGCTGGCTCCAGAGATCAAGCAGCACGTCATCGAGGCGGTGCTGACCGAACTGGGCCACGACACGCTGGACACCTCGAATCCGCGCATTCTGGTCAACCCGACCGGCAAGTTCGTGCTCGGCGGCCCGATGGGCGACGCCGGCTTGACCGGCCGCAAGATCATCGTCGACACCTATGGCGGCTGGGCCCGTCACGGTGGCGGCGCGTTCTCCGGCAAGGATCCGTCGAAGGTGGACCGCTCGGCCGCGTACGCGATGCGCTGGGTGGCCAAGAACGTCGTCGCCGCGGGCCTGGCCGAGCGTGTCGAGGTCCAGGTCGCCTACGCGATCGGCAAGGCCGCACCCGTGGGTCTGTTCGTCGAGACGTTCGGCTCGGAGACCGTCGACCCGGTCAAGATCGAGAAGGCCATCGGCGAGGTGTTCGATCTGCGTCCCGGCGCTATCGTCCGCGACCTCGACCTGTTGCGCCCGATCTACGCACCGACTGCGGCGTACGGGCACTTCGGCCGTACCGACATCGAGTTGCCGTGGGAGCAGCTCAACAAGGTCGACGACCTCAAGAACGCCGTCTGACGACGATCAAGCGGCGAAAACCCCACGCCCGCAACGGGTGTGGGATTTTCTGTTGAGACGTCCGGTTTGTCGTGCCTCAGGAGGCGAATTCGTAGTCGTCGATCGGGAATCGTCGACTGCGCCAGTACGCTTCGAGCGTGCTGGCCGGCCGCAACGGCACATCGCCGTGGGAGTCGAAGTAGTAGCTGTTGGCCAATCGGCAGGTGTCCTGCCAGAAAGATCTGGCGGTGCCGTTTGCGCATCATCTCCGCGAAGTACCGGTCGTTGGCTTCGCGGCGCACCTCGACCCGCGTGGCGCCCCGGCGCCGCGCGGTGTCCAGGCATCGCACGATGTGGCGGGTTTGGGCCTCGATCAGTGCGAAGTAGGACGAGCCGACGTACCCGTAGGGGCCGAACACGGTGAAGAAGTTCGGGAAGCCCGGAACGGTGACGCCTTCGTAGGCCTGCAGCCGGTTCTCGTCCCAGAACCGGGCCAGCGACCGTCCATTCGGACCGGTCACCGAATAGGGCGGAATGTTGTCGATGTCGAGCACCTTGAACCCCGTGGCCAGGATCTGCACGTCGACGTCGTATGACGTGCCGTCGGTGGTTGCGACCCCCGAGCCGGTGATCTTGTCGATGGGCTCGGTCACCAGCTCGACGTTGTCGCGGTTGAACGTCGACAGGTAGGTGTTGTGGAAGCCCGGCCTTTTGCAGCCGACCGCGTAGCGGGCCGTGAGTTTGTCGCGTACGACGGGGTCGTGGACCTGCTTGCGCAGATACGCCTCGCCCACCGCGCCCATCCTCTTGGCCATCGGGTTGACCGTGAAGTACTGCGCGGCGAGCGGGAACGTCAGCTCGACGTAGGTCTGGCTGAGCAGCCGCTGCACCGTCCTGCCCAGCGGCAGCCGCATCATGAGCCTGGCCGTCCTCGGCAACGGGACGTCGAACTTCGGGAAACACCAGATCGGGGTGCGCTGAAACACGGTGAGCTGCTCGACGATCGGGGCGATCTCGGGGATCACCTGCACGGCCGAGGCGCCGGTCCCGATGACGGCGACGCGTTTACCGCGCAGGTCCTGATCGTGGTCCCAGCGCGCGGTGTGCATGGTCACGCCGTCGAATGTGTCGACGCCGGGAATGTCGGGCAGATTCGGGACGGTCAACGCGCCTGCGGCGTTGACCAGATACCGGGCGGTCAGGGTGCCCGGCCCGTCGGCCGAAAGCAGACTGAGGCGCCAGAACCCTTCGGCGTCATCGAAATCCGCGCTGCGGACCGTCGTGCCGAAGCGCATCTTGGGACGTAGCCCGTACTTGTCGACGCAGTGCTCGGCGTAGGCCTGGAGCTCGTGACCCGGTGCGTAGGTGCGCGACCAGTCCGTGCTCTGCTCGAACGAGAACTGGTAGGAGAACGACGGGATGTCGACCGCGATGCCGGGATAGGTGTTCCAATACCACGTGCCGCCGGGCTCGTCGCCGGCCTCGACGACGAGGTAGTCGGGCATGCCGGAGCGGTCCAGCCGGATCGCCGTCCCGATGCCGGAGAATCCGGCCCCGACGATCACGGTTTCACAGTCAGGTGTCGTCATCATGACCTCCGCGCCGACCATAACGCCGGACGGGCAGGCGGCTGTTCGCTTCGGTGAGCTTTATCTCAGCGCCGCCCGCAGCGCGGCCAATCCGCGATCGGTGGCCTCGGTCGCGGCCGGGACGATTCCCGCGTAACCCAGGTAGCCGTGTACCAGTGACTCCGCGTGGTCCAACTCGACCGCCACCCCCGCGGCGGTGAGGAGCTCGGCGTACCGCATCCCGTCGTCGCGTAACGGATCGAGGCCGGCGACGGCGATGTAAGCCGGTGGCAGACCGGCGAGTTCGCCACGGGCGGGCACCAGAGTGACCGGGGGCTCCGACAGGTCGGTGTCACCGATGTACCACCGGGTGAACCCCTTGCAGGCCGCCAGGTCGAGGATCGGCGCCTCGGCGTTCTCGGTGAAGGACGGAAGTGAGGTGTCGAACGTCGTCGACGGATACCACAGCAGCTGGAACCGCAACGCGATGCCGGCGTCGCGCGCCGCCTGGGCGACCACGGCGGCGAGGTTGCCGCCCGCGGAGTCGCCGGCCACCGCGAGCCGGGCCGGATCGGCGTCCAGATCGCCGGCGTTCTCGGCCACCCACCGGGTCACGGCCCAGGCGTCGTCGACCGCCGCCGGATACGGGTGTTCGGGCGCCAGCCGGTAGTCGACCGACACCACCACCGCTCCTGCGCCCACGGCGTGCATCCGGGCCTGTCCGTCGTAGGTGTCCAGGTCGCCCACCGTCCATCCGCCGCCGTGGATGAACACCACCGCCGGCAGCGGGGTGTCCTCAGCCGGCGGACGGTAGACGCGCACCGGGATCGGCCCGGCGGGACCCTCGACGGTGCGGTCGTGTGTGGTGACCTCTGGCAGGATCGGGCTACGCGGCAGTTCCCGGAACCGTTGCCGAGCCGGTTCCGGGCCGCCCTCGGTCGACAGCTGGAAGGGCACAGCCTCCAGCACCTTCTGCAGCACGGGATCCAGGTCAGCCATGGCTGACACCGTACGCGGCAGCCGGTTGGGGTAGCCGCCCGCGGGCGCGCTTTCTCACCGAGAATGGGGCGATCACAGGAAGCGAGGAGTGTGCGTGAAATTCTTGCCGAGCCGTCGTAAACCGGTCGCCGGTCAGGCCAGGGCCGTCTGTCTCGCCCCGCTGACCGTGCTGGAACTGAGTCCACCGGATCTGGTTACCTGTGCCGCCGAGGCGGGCTACGACGGTGTCGGATTGCGCCTGATCCGCGCCACCGAGCAGGAACCGATCCGCCCGACCGTGGGCATCACCCCGCTGATCCGCGAGACCCGGCGCCGGCTCGACGACAGCGGCCTGTTCGTCCTCGACGTCGAAGTGCTCCGGCTGCGCCCCGACACAAGGGTCCGCGATGACTTCGGAGCCTTCCTCGAGACCGGCGCCCACCTCGGCGCGACGCAGGTGCTGGTCACCGGTAACGATCCCGACCGCGGTCGCACGGCCGATAATCTTGCCGAATTAAGCGTGTTCGCAGGGGAATTCGGTCTCACGCCGAACCTGGAGCCGATGCCGTGGACAGAGGTCCGTGATCTCGACGAAGCCGTGATGATCGTCCGCCGCGGCGCGGGCAGCGGCGCTGGTCTGCTCATCGACGCGATCCACTATGACCGTGCGCTGAGCACCCCGGAGGATCTCCGCAAGGTGCCCGACGGGTGGATCCGCTACGTGCAGATCTGCGATGCGGCGCTGCCCCGGCCGGACACCATCGACGAGCTGCGCCACCAGGGCCGCACCGCGCGGCTGTTCCCCGGGGAGGGCTGCATCGACGTGGTCGGGATGTTGAGAGCGCTGCCGGCGGTGCCGGTCAGCGTCGAGGCACCTGTGCAGTGGAACGCGCCCGCCGGTGTGCGTGCCCGTGCCGCGTTGCGCACGGCGCGCGCGGTGGTGGCCCTGGCGGATGCGGAACGGACCCCGCTGTCGGCGTGACCACGGGCATGAGGTCCGGCCCGCGCCGGGGCGCGATTGCGTTGTCGCTGCGCCGCGTCGACCTACCCGGATCCGCCCATCACGGCGTGACGGGCGATGTGGAACTGGCTTCGGCCCCGGCACTCTGAGCCTTCGCGGCCGAGATCAGGTCGACGACGCGCGCCACGTGTGGGTCGCGGACCACCGAATCGTGGTCGCAGTGGACACGTTCGACGGTCAGCTCGCCGGTGAGCAATTGCGCCCAGACGCGGTCGTCGTCAAGGTTGAAGGTGCTGAGTACCAGCAGAGTTCGCCCGGTGTACGGCTTGGGCCGGTGGAGCCGGCCGACCCGGACGCCGACTTCGCGAAGCGCAACGACCTTCTGTTCGGCGGTGCCCTCGACGATGCCGGCCAGCGGCAGCCACAACCGGTGCCGCCACAGCACCGACCGGTCGGCCGGTGTCTGTTCGAGCAGGGTGGATCGCACCCCGGGCAGGTGCTTGCGGGCCGCGCGCACGGTGCGCGGCGGCAGGAACGGATCGAGCATCGTGACCAGCTCGACCTCATGACCGAGCGCGCGCAACCGGTCGGCCACCTCGATGGCGATGAACACTCCGAGCGAATGACCGACCAGCCGGTACGGACCTTGGGGCTGGAGCGCGAGCAGGTCGCCGAGATGGCGGCGTGCCGCTCGTCCCACCGTCCAGTCGGGGAACGCGCGGTTCTCCAGACCCTGAGCCTGGAAAGCCACCACGGCGGTCTCGCGGTCCACGCGATCGGCCAGCGGCGCGAACGTCAGAGCCGAGGCGCCGGCCCCGGCGAAGCAGAACAACGTCTCTTGAGTGTTCTCGCCCGGCGGGCGCAACAGCACCGTGGTCGGCGCGAGTGTGCTCGCGCCCGAGGTCGGTAGACCCGCGCGCCGTGCGGCCACGATGTCGGCGAACTGCGCGACCGTCGGCGCGCCGGCCAGATCGGAGGCCGTCAGCCGCACCCCGTTCCGCTCGCCGACCGCGGCGATGACCTGCGCGACGTTGAGTGAATCTCCGCCCAGCGCGTAGAAGTTCTCGTCGCGGCCGACCTGGTCCAGGCGCAGCACATGGGCCCAGGTGGCCGCGATGCCGGTCTCCAGGCCCGGGGTCGCGGGGACGATCGGTCCACGCTCCGGTCTCGGCAGCGACCGGCGGTTGACCTTGCCACGCTCGTTGCGGGGCAGCGATTCCAGCATCACCACATGACTGGGCACCATCCACGCCGGCAGTCGCTCGTGAAGCTGCGCCCGAACGTCGGCGACCGCGGGGGTGCGGGTGCCCGGGGCCGGCGCGACATAGGCCGTCAACGTCGGTGTCTGGGAGGTGGTGTCGGCCAGCACCAGTGCCTCCCGGATACCGGGACAGTCCAGCAGCGCGGCCTCGACCTCGGCCGGTTCGACCAGGTAGCCGCGGATCTTGAGGGCCGCGTCCATCCGGCCGAGCACCACCAGAACCCCGGAGTCGTCGATGCGGGCACGATCATTGGTGACGAAAGTGCGGGTGGAGTCCGGGTTTTCGACGAAGGTGGTGGTCGCGCTCGCCGGTGCCAGATAGCCGGCTGCCAGATATTGCGAGGTGACGGTCAGCCGGCCCTGATCGTCGATGGCGAGCTTTTTGTGCGGTACCGCGACCCCGGCAGGGATCACCCCGGCCGGTATGGGATCGCCGGGCCACATGTCGAAGTGCGCGATGCCGAGCGTCTCCGAGGAGCCTGCCCAGTTGGTCAGTACCGCATTCGGCGCCAGCTCTCGGGCGCGCCGGATGACGTTGCCGTACACCGGTTCGCCGGTGGTGACGATGCGGCGCACGCGATCCAGGGTGCGGGTGCCGCCGATCTCGACCACCGACTGCAGGAAAGACGGTGTGCACATGACGATGTCGGCGTCGGCGAGGCGATCGGCCGCCGCCTCGGGTGTGCAGCTGCGCGGATCGATCGCGATCACCTCGGCGCCCGACAGCAGCGACCCGATCAGCACATTGAGACCGGCGGCGAAACTGACCGGCATGCACAGCGCGACCCGGGCGCCGTCGACGATGCCGAACCGATCCCGGTGCAGCACCCAGTCGCTCAGCCAGGTGCCGTTGACGTGGAGCACCGCCTTGGGCTCACCGGAAGAGCCTGAGGTGAACTGGATGCTGGTCACGGTCTGCAAGCCCAGGTGCGGCACCCCGGTCGGGGCCGGTGCCGGATCGGTCGGCGGGTCGGTCGACCACACTGAGAAGTTGCCGTCGAGCTGTTGTTTGAGCGGATGCCCGTCCTTGACCACCACGGTGCCCGGACGCAGGCCCTGCTTTTCGAGCGTGTCGAAGATGTGGGTCATCCGGTCGACCGGCAGGCCGGTGTCGAGGGGCACCAGCGGCGCTCCCGACGCGAAGCCGCCCGTGACGACGGCGACGGTCTGGGGGGTGAGGTCACCGACCAGTGCGACCGCGGACTCCGGGTCGGCGCGCCCCCGCAGCTGCGCGGTCCATGCGGCGGCCGCTGCGTGCAGTTCGCCATAGCTGACGGCGCCGCTGTCGCTGCGCAAAGCGACGGCGTCCCGCTTCTGCGCGGCGATCTCGGCGAAACGTGCGGCCACCGAGTCGTGTTCGATGGCGCCGTACTCGGTGAGGTCGGGGCGTGGGGCGGTCGGGCTGACGTGATCGAGAGCCTGTCCGCGCGGGGTGGCGGCGACCTTGCGCAACAGCAGCAATGTGGGGACCAGCAGGATCAGCGTGTTCAGCAGCTCGGCGGCGAGATAGGTGTAGCCGACGGCGTCGATGCCCCACCGCCCGGTGGTCAGGATGACCCCACTGACCACCACGATGCCGAGTAGCAGCTGGGCGGCCACGGCGAGACGGAGTCGGCGCTGAAGCCGCGCGAGCGCGGTGTAGACGGTCATCAACGCCACCGACGGCAGGGTGAGCGCCATCATCCGGATCAGTGTGGTGCCGTGTTCGGCGTACTGCGGGCCCAGGATGCCGAGGATGAACGGGGCGGCGACCAGCAGCGCGGCACAACCGGCCAGCGCGGCGCCACCGCACATCAGGACGAATCGCTGTGTGCACGAGCGCAGGTCGGCTCCCGGCGTCGAGGCGGCGGCGATGAACGGTGCCGCGGTCGCGCCGACGAGCACACCGAGGGTGTTGACCACCAGCCAGCACATCGAGAAGTACGCGTTCATCTCGGTGCCGAGCTGCGCGACGACGATCAGCGGCACCAACAGCGGAACGGTCACGCCCACCGCGTTGATCGCGTATGAGCTCGCGAAGAACTGGATCAGTTCGCGGCGCGGGGGCAGGGCGGCTGTCCCTCGGCGTTGCGCGGTCTCGCGCCGGATCACCACCAGCGCGATGATCGCGGTGATCGCCGCTGCCGGCAGCACCCACGACCACACGATGGCCGCGCCGGTCGCCAGCGGGATGAGCGCCGCCACTACGACGAGTTTCGCGGTTGACTGTCCGATGTTCTTGGTCGCGATCATCCGGGCGCGGCTGAGTCCGATCAGGATCTGGTCCTGCAGCGCGTACACCGCGAGCACCACAACGAACGCCGGGAAGAGCACGGCCTCAGGCCAATTCGGGAAAAGTGCGGCACGGGGGCCGACCAGGACGAACACCGTGCCGAACAGCAGGCCGGTGCACGAGACGAACATGATGCCGCGGCGCACCACCTGCTGGGTGTGACCGCCGGCCAGTGGCAGGAAGCGCTCATAGAGACTGCCGAGGCTGAAGTTGGCCAGGATGGCGATCAGGGTCGCCGACGAGATGATGGCCGACGCGCGCCCGACCTCGGCGGCGTCGTATCCCCGGGCGGCCACGGTCCAGAACACGAAACCGAGTACGCCCGTGGCCGCGCTTGAGGTCATCACCGCGGCGATGTCGATGCCGAGGCCGGGGGAGAGGAAACGGCCGGTCATCGGCATCGTCGGGTCCTAGGTATGTCGGAGAGAGGGGAGTCAACGGGGACGGAAGGGTGTCGGAGACTCGCTGTCGGTGAGGATACTAAAGCGGTCGAAGTTTGCTTAGGCTACCCAAAGTTGTGATGCTGGTCATACCCGGGGAGGGGGCGGCCACATTTGCATGCATTTTCGCTAAGGTGGCTCACAGTTAATTGACAGACCCGTGCTCTCACTGGCCCGTTTCCTCAGGTGCGCTCCGGTGCGGTATGCGCCGAAAATACGGCTCTACAAGGAGTTTCGAAAAAGTGACGGAAATCGTTCCGGAGTCAGGCACGCGTGTTTACGCTCAGTTGGGTCGATTTCTGGCAAACATTCCTTCAACGCCGACCCCGGAACCTGCGCAGCCTACCGTCACCGTGGTCCTGCCCGTGCGGAACGAGGCGCGCAATCTCTCCTACGTCGCGCGGCGGATGCCGCCGGTCGACGAGATCGTGGTCATCGACGGCGGGTCCGAGGACGGCACCGCCGACGTCGCCCGTGCGCTGTGGCCGAACGCCACGGTTATCGAGCAGACCCGCGCCGGCAAGGGCAACGCCCTGGCGTGTGGTTTCCAAGCCGCCACCGGTGACATCGTGGTGATGATCGACGGTGACGGTTCGACAGATCCGGCCGAGATCCCGCGCTTCGTTGACGCGCTCATGGCCGGCGCCGACCTCGCCAAGGGCAGCCGGTTCTCCGGCGGTGGCGGCAGCGACGACATCACCCAGATCCGGCGGATGGGGAACAAGGCGCTCAATTGGCTGGTGAACCGGCTGTTCAAGACCGAGTTCAGCGATCTGTGCTACGGCTACAACGCCTTCTGGCGCCGCAACCTGAACTGCCTGGATCTGCCGGCGACAGACACCACCGAACCGCAGTGGGGCGACGGCTTCGAGATCGAGACCGTGATCAACGTCCGGGCCGCGCGCAGTGGCTGGCTCATCCACGAGGTGGGAAGCTTCGAGGGCAGGCGAATTCACGGGCGCAGCAACCTCAACGCGGTCACCGACGGCCTGCGCGTGCTTCGCACCATCAATCGTGAGCGTCGGGAACACCGCGCGGCCCGGGTCGCGGCGGTCCCCGGCTGGTCGCGGTGACCGCACAGCCCCTGCCGCTGGAAGACGCACTTCCGGAGCGGATCTCGATGAGCGTGGTCATCTGCTGCTACACCAGCGCCCGCAGGAGGTTGCTCGACCATGCGGTCGCCGCGGCGCTGCGGCAGCTCCGCCGTGACGACGAGCTGATCCTGGTGGTCGACGGCAACGACGTACTGCATCGCGATCTGCACGACACATACGGCACGCGGGTTCTCGTGCTGGCCAACGAGTTCCGGCAGGGTCTGTCGGGTGCCAGGAACACCGGAATGCACGCGGCCTCCGCAGAGATCGTGGTGTTCCTCGACGACGACGCCGTCCTGCACGACGACGCCCTGGAGGAGGTGCGCTCGGCCTTCGTCGATCCCACGGTCACCGCGCTCGGAGGCGCGGTGCATCCGAGTTGGCAGGCAGGCCGGCCGCAGTGGTTCCCGCCGGAGTTCGACTGGGTCGTCGGATGCGACTACCGCGGATTGCCGCCCGACGGGGCCGCGATCCGCAATCCCATCGGCGCGGCGATGGCCGTCCGGAAGACGGAACTGACCGGGATCGGCGGCTTCTCCGACAGGCTCGGGCGCATCGGTGCGGTGCCCGCCGGCTGCGAAGAGACAATGATGGGCATCGAACTGGTCCGTCGAGATCCGCTGGCCCGCATCGTCCGCCGCACCGGGTTCGCCGTCTCGCATGCTGTGCCCGCCGACCGCGCCACCGCGAGGTACTTCGCGCGGCGCTGTTTTCATGAGGGGCGCAGCAAGGCGACGCTGAGCCGGCTCTGCGGCCGTGGCCCGGCGCTGCGCAGCGAGCGCGCGTACACCACCAAGACACTTCCCTCCGGGTTGTGGAGGGCCCGGCGGCAGCCCACCCGGGTGTTGGCGTTGGCCGCCGGCCTGCTGATCACCTCGGTGGGCTATCTCGTGGGGCTGGCCGCGACGGTGGGACCGCAGAAGGGGGAATGATGCCAAAAGTCAGTGCATGGCTGGGGAATTCGCGAATTACGGCGTGGGTGGCGCTCGCGCCGCTGGTGTACTTCGCCGCCGAATGGGTGGTGTCCGCGACGTGGCGGGGCAACTATGGCTACCGCGACGACACGTTGGGACCGCTCGGGGTCGCGTTCTGTGGGCCGGCGGGGGAGTGGCCGTGCAGTGAGCTCTACCGGGCGATGAACGTCGGCCTGGTGGTGACCGGCCTGGGTGTGCTGTTCGTCGCGGCGAGCCTGCTCGTGCAACGGGTGGCCGATCGCGGCCCGGCACTGCTGCTGGCCGTCGCCGGGTGGGGGATGGCGGCCTCCGGCGTGGTGACCTACCGCGTGGACTATGCGTGGAACCTGACGTTCATCGTGCTCTTCATGACGCTGGGCTCGGTCAGCGCGCTGTTCATCGCGCTCGGCTCCACGTCGGAGCTCTCGCTCGAACGCCGTGCGGTCGCCGCGCTCTCGGGTGTGGTCAGCGTCGTCGGCTACGTCACCTACATGGGTGGGCACTCGTTCTTCGGTTCCGGTGGCGCCCAGCGCATGGCCGTCTACGGCATCCTGGTCGCGGTGGTCGCGGTCGGCACCACGGGATTCGCAGGATCACCGCCCAGCAGTTCGACGGACCCGCAAGTCTGCGACCTGGTCGAGGAAACAGCGTGAGGCACAGAACTTCTCGCTGGGTGATGAGCGGTGCACTCGCGGCGGGTGCGATGGTGCTCACCGGCTGTTCGGCATCCGCGCCCGTCGGCAACGCCGAGCCGAGCGGGCCACGGGTCATCTTCGCCGACGATTTCGACGGCCCCGCCGGTTCGAAACCGTCTCCGCAGTGGCGCTGCCAGACCGGCGGTGGAGGCTGGGGCAACAACGAGATGCAGACCTACACCGACAGTCCTGCGAACGTCAGCCTCGACGGCGCCGGACATCTGGCCATCACCGCCCGCGGGGACGGGCTGGATCGGATCACATCGGCACGGATCACCACGCAGGGCAGCGTCGAGTTCGCGACCGGCCGCGCCGAGGCGCGGATCAAGCTGCCCGCCGGCACCGGGCTGCATCCGGCGTTCTGGCTCCTCGGCCACGACGTCGACCGGATCGGCTGGCCCGACGCGGGGGAGATCGACGTGATCGAAACCCTCAACCACGCCGCCGAATTCCACACCGGCGTACACCTGCCGCGCGCCGGACATGCTCGCGGCGAACAGATTTCGGCCTCCGGGCCGGTCCCGTTCCCAATGGCCGGCGAGTTCCACACCTACTGGGTGGAGCGCACCCCCGGCCGCATCGTCACCGGCGTCGACGACGTCACGCTGTTCAGCGTCACACCCACCGACCTGGCCGAAGGCAGTCGGTGGGTGTTCGATGCGCCGTTCTTCCTGCTGCTCAACGTCGCCGTCGGCGGTGACTGGCCCGGACCGCCGGACACCTCCACGCCCAATCCGTCGACCATGCTCGTGGACTGGGTCCGGGTGACAGTGCCATGACCGCGCCGCGAACACTCCAACCCGCGATGCCGCCGCAAGGCGCTCGGGTGTGGCCGCAGGCCCGATGGGTGGGCATGCTCGATGTCGACGAGCTGACACCCGCCGACGATGGCACGGTGAAGTTCGCCCCCGACCACGCGGACGGCTATCACCTGGCGCGGGTGCTGGTACGGCACCGTAACCGGCCGGTCGCTTTCGTCGAAGCCCCCATCGACGACGGCGTGGTGCGTCTGCCCGTTCCGCAGTGCCCGTCCCCGCAGGACCCCGGTACCGCCGCCGCCCTCCCGGCGGTCTCGGTGGTGCTGTGCACCAGGGAACGTCCCGACCAGCTCGCAGACGCACTGGATTCTGTTCTGGCCGTCGACTATCCGGATTTCGAGGTGGTGGTCGTCGACAACGCGCCGCGTACCGATGCCACGGCGCGAGTGGTCGAACGGAACGGTCATCCGCGGGTGCGTTACGTCGAGGAGCCCGTTCCCGGACTGTCGGTGGCCAGGAACACCGGACTGCGCCGGGCGCACCATCTGGTGGTCGCCTACACCGACGACGACGTCGTCGTGGACCCGTATTGGCTGCGCGCTCTCGCCGCCGGGTTCGCGCGGTCGCCGAAGGTCTCCTGCGTGTCGGGTCTGGTGCCCAGCGGAGAATTGCGCACCGCCGCCCAGGCCTACTTCGACCAGCGGGTCACCTGGGCCGGATCGCTGGAGCCGCGGGTGTTCAGCATGGCCGAGCCGCCGGCCGACCAGCCTCTGTTTCCGTTCCAGGTCGGTCGATTCGGCACGGGTGCGAACTTCGCCGTGCAGCGGGACAGGGTGCTCGAACTCGGCGGTTTCGACGAGGCGCTCGGCGCGGGCACCGCGTCACAGGGCGGTGAAGACCTCGACCTGTTCTTCCGGGTGCTCACCGCCGGTGATGCGCTGGCCACCGAACCTGCCGCGATCGTGTGGCACCGGCATCGCAGCGACAACGAAGCCCTGCTCGAACAGGCCCGCGGATACGGCCTCGGGCTGGGCGCGTGGCTGACCAAGGTGGGCCTGGACGCCTCGCACCGGCGCCTGGCGGTGCAGGTGCTGCGCCGACGCTTCCGGTCGTCGCTGCGTGCCGGCGCCGACTACGGCGCCATCATGACCTCGCCGGCACGGATGTCCGACGGGATCGCCGACGCCGTGCCCTCTTCGGTGGGGCGTATCGAGGTGCTGTCGGTGCTCGGCGGACCCCGGGCCCTCTGGCAGGGAAGGCGTCAACAGACCCGCAACACCGCGATGGCAGGCCGCCGATGACCGCCACACTCGAACCCGTGACAGCACCCACCACCTTCGTGCGGAACTCCGAAACGCTTGTGCTGCGGCGCATCCCCGTGACGCCGATACGGATGGCCGACCTCGCCGCGGTCGGCGCGGTCGCGGGAGCGGTCGCTTTGACCGGCCTGCCGAGCCCGCTGCGAGCGATCGCGCTCGCGGTGTTCATCGCGATCGGCCCCGGCGCGGCCGTGCTGACCTGGGTTCGGATTCCGCGGCGCGCGCTGCTGTCCACGGTGCCCGTGCTCGGGATGGCGATCGCGACGTTGGCGGCGATCACGGCGATGTGGTCCTACCGGTGGGAACCGGCCGGCATCCTGTGGGTGCAGGTCCTGGTCGTCGCGAGCAGCAGCGCGTACTGGTACCGGCGCAACCACACCTCGGTGCTGGAAGCGGCCCGCGGATGGCGCCGGCGCGGCGTGACGGCAGCGGCGCCGCGCGGAAACGTTGTGCGGCGCCATCTCTCCCTACTGCTCAGCGTCGCCGCACTGGTGGTGTGGGCGGTCGCGGTGCCCGGTCTGCCCGGGGCCGACGCCGGGTACTACGGTCTGCTGTTCTCCGGGTCCGGACCGCTGCTGGCGGTGAGCATCGTGCTGTGTGCCTGGACCCTGCTGCTGGCGGTGCGCGACCGGCAGCTGCTGCCCGCGGCGGTCGCCGTAGCGTCGGCGATTGTCGTGTCCCGGGTGACCACGGTGGTGGCCACAGAGGTGCCGCTCTACGACTGGACCTACAAGCACCTCGCCGTCGTCGACTACATCATGGTCAACGGACGCATCGCCCCCGACGGCACCGACATCTACGCGCAGTGGACCGCGTTCTTCACCACCTGGGCGTGGTTCTGTGAGGTCACGGGGATACCGGCGCTGTCCGTGGCCCACGTGTTCGCCCCCGTCATGCACGTCCTGATCGCATTGACGGCCTACACCGCCGCCCGGGTGCTCGGACGTTCCCGGCGCACCGCCGTCACCGCGGCGTTCATCGTCGAGATCGCGAACTGGGTTGGCCAGGACTATTTCTCGCCGCAGGCGTGGTCGGTGGTGCTGGCCTTCGGCATGATGACCCTGCTGCTCGCGTCGCCGGGCAGCCGGGGGTGCGGGGTGCTCGCCATCGTGGTGTTCGCCGCGATGGTGCCCACCCACCAGCTCACCCCGTTCTGGGCCGTCGCCGCGGCATGTCTGCTCTGCGTGTTCGGCAGGGCCCGGCCGTGGTGGATCTCGGTCGCGATGGTGTCGATCGCCGTGAGCTATCTGCTGTTGAACCTCGAGGCCGTGCTGCCCTACGGTCTGCTGTCCGGCGGCAGCCCACTTGACAACGCCGGCAGCAACGTTCAGAGTTCCGGGCTGCCCGCGAAGGACTTCACCTCCGCCGTGGTGCGCGGCCTGTCGGTGATCGTGGTGCTGACCGCGCTGGCGACCGCCGTCTGGATGCGCCGCCACCGACGTCCGGTGCTCGCACTGGGCATCGTCGCGTTCAGCTCGTTCGGTCTGCTGCTGGGACAGAGTTACGGCGGCGAGGCGATCTTCCGGGTGTACCTGTACTCGCTTCTCGGCTGCGCGATCCTGATCGCCCCGGCGGTGGTCGGGGCGGTCGGCGCGACCGGGACACGACTGCGCCGAGGGGCCGTGCAAACGGTGGCCGTGGCAGCGGCCACCACGGCGGCCCTGGCCGGACTGCACGGCTATGTCGCGTTGTGGCCCTTCATCTTCGAGACCAGGGCGCAGGTCGACGTGATGCAGTCGATCACCACCGGCGCCGACAAACGCACCCGGTTCGTGATGATGCGCCTCGGCGGCATGCCGACCCGGCTCAACGCCGACTACGCCGAGCTCACCCAGTTCAACCCGTACTACGACGAGCCGGTCAGCTACGACCTGTGGGACGGCCGGGATCCGCGGCTGGCCGACCTGAAGGCGTCGTTCCCGACCGAGGAGGATCTGAAGACCCTCAGCGACGACGTGACCAACGGCGTCTACATGGCCTACGTGATCTTCAGCGAGCAGTCCAACAAGGCGATCCGCTATTACGGCGACTTCCGCCCAGAAGCCGTCGACATCGTCCAGGACGCACTGCGCCGATCCCCGAAGTGGAGCACGGTGTACGAGCAAGGCCAGACCGTGGTCTTCCGCAGCGTGAACCCGTACTACGCTCCCGGCAACGACAACGGTTACGAGTAGCCGCTCATCGGCCGAGCAGGGCGCGCGCGTGATCGGGCACCGAAGCCAGAGCGGCGCCGATCCGCTCGGGATCGAAGACGGTGCCGTGGAACTCCGCGGTCAGCCACAGCGACCCCATCACCGTCGCCGAGGTGACGGTCACCCCGCACGGACTCACGGGGTCGCTCGCGACCAGGATCCGGGCGTCGGCAGGATCGCTGAACGACCACGGGTGCCCGGGTACGGTGCCGATGCTCGAATGCAGCAGACGCAGCCGCGGGCGGGCGGGGACCTCCCACTCCTGCTGATGACCCGCCCGCATCGCCATTCGCGTCTTCACCGTGCCCGCGACCAGGTTGGCGACAGGGCGCGCCATCTGCGCCGCCGCGGTCATCTCGGCGTGCAGACCGCGCGGCCCGGCCGACCGGTCGAGTGTGAAATCCAGTCCGGCCGAGAACGAGGCCAGCGTGCTGCGTGTCCCGGGCAGGTAGCGCCGGACGTCGAACGGCGCGGTGACCGTCGGATCCACGTCGAAGCCGGCCGCGGTGAACGCCTCGGTCAGCGCGCAGGTCTGGACGGCGAACATGCTGACACCTGGAAGGACGCGATCACGTTGCCGCCGAAGCTCTTTCACCGTTTCCGCATCGATTAGGGTGACCCGGGTGGTCGCTGACGGGGCCACCGGCGGCGCATCCGGCGGTGCCGGCGGGGCAGGCGCGGCGACGTTGCGCCGGTGCTGACGCCACAGCGGCACGAGACGGCCGGGAGCCAGACCGACTGCGCGCACCGCGGCCAGCACCAACGGCGACAGCGCGCCGCGGTACGGATTCCACACCGCGTCGTCGCCGGGATCCACAGCGCCGAGGAGCACGGCGACCAGGATGTCGAGCAGCGGCACCTCGCCGAGCCCGTGGCTGAAGTCGATCGCGAGGTAGTCACCGGCGGCCAGGATCCGCAGCGCGTCCCCGTGCGCCTGCCGAAGTGTGCTCAGCAACTCGACCGGATCTGATACCGGGTCGCGGACCGTCGTCGAGACCGCCTGCCGCAGCGAGTCCGGGCAGAACCGCCAGCGGGTGCCCGCGGTGTCCGGAAGCAACCCGATCCTGGACGCCGGACCGGCTTCGGCCATCGCCAGAAGTCGCGCGGTGAGGTCGTCGGCCGACGGGAGCGCCACCGGCCCCAGCACCACCGCCGACCGTCGCCGACTGTGTGCGACATCGAGCGCTGCGACGCGAACACTGGCTGGTCGCACGCGGCGCCGAATTCTGCCCATCGCGTCAGATAGTAGGTTCTCCGCATGCCGAGGACTCGCGCACACGCGCTGTGGGTGGCCGCCGTCGCGGTGGCGGCCGGTTACGGGGTGTTCCTCATCGTCACGTCCACCCGCGTGGCCGCGGGGGCCGAGCTGACCGGACAGTTCGGCCTGCAGCCCGCGGTGAAAGCGCTGGCCGCGGTGTTGCTCGCCGGTGCGGCGCTGACCCACCCGGTCGGGCGGGAGAGGCGCCTGCTGGTCGGTGCCCTGCTGTTCTCGGCCGCGGGGGACTACCTGCTCGCGATGCCCTGGTGGGAACCGTCATTCGTGCTCGGGCTGGCCGCGTTCCTGATCGCCCACCTGTGCTTCCTGGCAGCACTGTGGCCGCTGCGGCATCCGTCACGCCGCAGGATGGCCGGCGTCGCTGTCGTCGCGGTGGCCTGCGCGGCGCTGCTGGTGTGGTTCTGGCCGCGGCTACTCGAACAGGGAATGGCGGTGCCCGTGGTGGTGTACATCGCCGTCCTCGGCGCGATGGTGTGCGCCGCGCTGCTGGCCGATCTGCCCACCCCGTGGACGGCGCTGGGCGCGGTGTGTTTTGCGGTGTCCGACGCGATGATCGGCATCGACAAGTTCGTGCTCGGCTCCGAGGCGCTGGCGGTGCCGATCTGGTGGGTGTATGCCGCGTCGCTGGTGTTGATCACCGCGGGACTGCTGTTCGGCCGCGCGTCGGTGCCCTCTGCTACACCTGCGGGGTGAGCACCGTCCGGCAGGCCGCCGAACACGAGCCGGTGGCTCGTGTTCTGCCGATGCTCACGGTGCCCCACCTCGATCGCGAGTTCGACTACCTGGTGGCGGGCGAGCAGTCCGACGACGCCCAGCCGGGGGTGCGCGTCCGGGTCCGTTTCCACGGCAGGCTCGTCGATGCCTTCGTACTCGAAAGGCGTTCCGACACCGACCATGTCGGGAAGCTGGGCTGGCTCGAGAAGGTGGTGTCGGCCGAATGCGTGCTGACCCATGACGTGCGCCGGCTGGTCGACGCGGTCGCCGCCCGGTATGCGGGCACCCGCGCCGACGTGCTCCGGCTGGCCGTTCCGCCACGGCACGCCAACGCCGAGAAGCGAGTCCGGGAACCGCTCGAACCCCTCTCACCCAGGCCTGTCGATACCACCGCCTGGCAGGCGTACAGCGGCGGCGAGCAATTCCTGGCGGCACTCGGCCACGGCCGTGCCGCCCGAGCGGTGTGGCAGGCGCTGCCCGGCGAATCCTGGCCGCACCGGCTGGCCGAGGCGGCCGCGGTCACGGTCAACGCCGGGCGCGGGGTGCTCGCGGTGGTGCCGGACCAGCGCGACGTCGACCGGCTGTACGGCGCCGCGGTCGAGCGCGTCGACGACACCAGGGTGGTGGCGCTGTCGGCGGGCCTGGGCCCCGCCGAGCGGTACCGCCGGTGGCTGTCGGTGCTGCGCGGCGATGCGCGCTTCGTGATCGGCACGCGCAGCGCGGTTTTCGCCCCGGTCGCCGACCTGGGCCTGGTCATGCTCTGGGACGACGGTGACGATTCGCTCGCCGAGCCGCGTGCCCCGTACCCCCATGCCCGCGAGGTCGCGATGCTGCGCGCCCACCAGGTGCGCTGTGCGGCGATGATCGGCGGCCACGCCCGCACCGCCGAGGCGCAGGCGCTGGTGCGCAGCGGCTGGGCGCACGACCTGACCGCGACCCGGCAGACCCTGCGGGCACACGCCCCTCGCGTGATCGCTCTGGAGGACAGTGCCTACGCCCACGAACGCGATCCCGCCGCGCGCACCGCCCGGCTGCCCACCGTGGCGCTGGACGCGGCGCGCACAGCGCTGTCCGCCGATGCCCCCGTGCTGGTGCAGGTGCCCCGCCGCGGCTACGTGCCCGCGGTGGCGTGCGCGCGCTGCCGCGCGGTGGCACGGTGCCGGCACTGCACCGGGCCGCTGTCGCTGCCCGGCCGGGATGCTCCCGGCGCGATGTGCCGGTGGTGTGGCCGGGAGGAGCCGGCGCTGCGCTGCACACGGTGCGGTTCCGACGCGGTGCGCGCCGTCGTCGTCGGTGCCCGCCGCACCGCCGAGGAACTCGGCCGCGCATTCCCCGGGGCGCCCGTCGTCACCTCCGGCGGCGACGACACCGTGGCAGCGGTGCCGGGCCGCGCCGCCGTCGTCGTCGCGACCCCCGGCGTCGAACCCATCGCCGACGGCGGGTACGGCGCCGCGCTCCTGCTCGACAGCTGGGCACTGCTCGGCCGTCAGGACCTGCGCGCCGCCGAGGACACGCTGCGCCGCTGGATGGCCGCCGCCGCGCTGGTGCGGTGCCGCTCCGACGGCGGCGTGGTGGCTGTCGTCGCCGAATCGGCGATCCCCACCGTGCAGGCGCTGATCCGGTGGGATCCGGTGGGCCATGCCGAGTCCGAGCTGGACTCGCGCACCGAGGTCGGACTGCCTCCGGCCACCCATATGGCCGCCCTCGACGGAGATCCGCGGGCGGTGTCCGCGCTGCTCGAAGCCGCGACGCTGCCCGATACCGCCGAGGTCCTCGGCCCGGTCGACCTGCCCCTGGGTGCGCGTCGCCCCGCCGGCCTGGCCCTCGACGCGACGGTGAGCAGGATGCTGGTGCGGGTACCCCGCGACAGCGGTCTTGCGCTGGCGGCCGCGCTGCGCCGCGCCACCGTGGTGCAAAGCGCCCGCCACGATCATGAGCCGGTTCGCGTCCAGATCGATCCATTGCACATAGGGTGATGCCCATGTCAGCGGGTTGCCTGGGCAAAGCGCTGATCCCGTTGATCTTGATCGCGTTCGGCGTGCTGTGGCCGGTGCTGTTCCACGGCGGCTCCGGCGCCTCCGAAATCGACGACCCCGTGGTGATCGCCGACTACGACGTCGACATCGTGGTCGACGCCGCCGGTGACATGACCGCCGTCGAGACCCTGACCACCGAGTTCTACAGCACCGACCGCCACGGCATCTTCCGGTACTGGGATGTGGCCAACCAGAACGACCCGCATCTGCGCCAGAAACCCGAGGTCACCTCGGTGCTGCTGGACGGCCGGCCGGTGCCCTACCAGATGCTCTGGGAGGACGCCGGACGGTTCCGGGTCGCCAAGATCGGCGACCCCGACCGCTATCTCAGCGACGGCACCCACGTTTTCGAGATCCGCTACACCATCGCCGGGGTGCTCGACCCCGGCGATGTCGGCGCCGGCCGGCAATTCGCCGGCTCGGCCGGAGGCTCCGCAAACTCGCCCTCTGTTTTTTTCTGGAACGTCGTCGCCCCCGCATGGAACAACCGCATCGACCGCGCCGACATCACCGTCACCCTGCCCGGCGACGTCGGAACAGCGCAGTGCTCGGTCGGGTTCGGGGTCGGCAGGGCCTGTGACGCGCTGACCGTCGACGGCAACCGGGTGCGCATGACGGCCGAATCGCTGCCCCCCCGCACGCCGGTCACCGTGCGCGCCGGGGTCGACGTACCGACCCCGCCCAGGGCCGCCCTGCCGTGGCCGTACACGTGGGACCGGGTGCTGGGCCAGTCGGTGGCCGGAGTGCTGTGGACGGCCGGCTTCACCGCGCTGCTCGGCGCCGCCGCGCTGATCTGGCTGCGCTCAGTAATGGAGAAGCCTCCCGGATTCCCGTTGCAGTACGCCCCGCCGCCCGGGTTGGGTCCGGTCCAGGCCGAGTACATCCGCACCGAATCAGTCCCGAAGAGCGGGCTGACCGCCACGCTGTTCCATCTCGCCGAGCGCGGCGTGATCAGCCTGGAGCAGGTCGGTGACAAGGAGTGGACCATCCGGAGTGTCGGCGAGCCGCGCCAGTGGGCCGGCATCGACCCGGTGAGCCTCGCGGTGGCCACCCGGCTCAAGGTGCGCAACCGCGGATCCACGTTCAAGGCCGCCAAGACCGCATCCGCCGGCAAGCGGCTCGACAAGGCCAAGGCCGACATGGCCAAGGCGGTGGAGAAGTGGGCGCTGGAGTCGGGGCTGCTCGTGGCCCGCAAGAAAGAGTTGTGGTTACGCGCGGCCAACGCCGCGGCCTTCATCCTGATGGTCTGCGGGTTCTTCCGCTGGGGATTCCCCGCGACCATGTGGGCGCTGCCGTTCGCGGCGTTCTTCCTGTTCTCGGTGGCGTCCTGGCGCGACGGTGTCGGTACCCGACGCACCGCCGCCGGACGCGAACTGTGGTCGCGCGTCGGAGGTTTCTACCGGATGCTGGCCACCGACTCGGCCGAGACGCGCTTCGACTTCGCCGCGCGCAAGGACCTCTACGTCGCCTACGTCCCGTTCGCGGTCGCCGCCGGCGTCGCCGCGCTGTGGGCCAAGAAGTACCAGGCGTACACGGGATCGATCGCCCCGCAACCCGATTGGTACGTGACGACGACGTCCTCGTCGAGCGGCTCGGGGCACAGTGGGGGCGACGGAGCGCATTTCGACAGCTTCGAGTCGGCGTTGTCGTCGTCGATCAGCGCGTACACCGCCTCGCAGGCGTCGTCCTCGTCCTCCTCGGGCGGGGGCGGCTCCAGCAGCAGTGGCGGCGGTGGCGGCGGTGGTGGTGGAGGAGGAGGCGGTTCATGGTGAGCGTGCTGCTGGTCATCGTGCTGGTGCTCGCGCTACTGGTGCTGGCCGGGTTCGTGATGGGATACAACAGGATTCGTTCCGCGGATGTCCGGGTTGCCGAAGCGCTCGCCGGCATCGACGTCGAATTGACCAGGCGGGCCTCGCTGATCCCGGGCCTGGTGCACACCGTGCAGACCTTCGCCGCGCACGAGAAGGCGATCCTCGATCACGTCACCGACGCCAGGGCCGCGCTGACCTCGGCCACCGACGGGACCTCGGTCGCCGAGCGCAGCGCCGCCGAGACCCGACTGGACTCCTCGCTGGCGCCGCTGCTGGCGCTGGGGCGCGACCATCCGCAACTGAACTCCTCGAACAACTTCCTGGATCTGCAGCGCAACCTCGCCGACACCGAGGACAAACTGGCGTTCGCACGGCAGTACTACAACGACGCCGTCGCGACCCTCAACAGGCAGCTCACCACGATCCCGTGGATGTTCGTGGCGCCGCTGGCGGGAGTGACCGAGAAGGAGTACTACCAGACGCCGCGCCCCGTCTGAGCCTCCCTAGACTGGCGCGGTGCGTCTCGTCTTCGCCGGCACACCGGAACCCGCCCTGCCGTCCCTGCAGCGGCTCATCGACTCGCCGCGGCACGAGGTGATCGCGGTGGTGACCCGGCCGGACGCAGTCGCAGGACGCCGCGGCCGCCCGGCACCGTCACCCGTGGCGGTGCGGGCCGCCGAGTACGGCATCCCGGTGCTCAAGCCCGCCCGACCGAATTCCGAGGAGTTCGTCACCGAACTCGCCGCGCTGTCCCCGGACTGCGCTGCGGTGGTGGCCTACGGCGCGATGCTGGGCGACGCGCTGCTCGCGGTCCCCGCGCACGGCTGGGTCAACCTGCACTTCTCGGTGTTGCCGGCATGGCGAGGGGCCGCGCCGGTGCAGGCCGCGCTCGCCGCCGGCGACGAGGTGACCGGCGCGACGACGTTCCAGATCGAGAAGAGCCTGGATTCCGGTCCGGTGTTCGGCGTGGTCACCGAGACGATCCGGTCCACCGACACCGCCGGGGACCTCCTCGGGCGGCTCGCCGAGTCCGGCGCCGGGCTGCTCGAGGCGACCATGGACGGCATCGAGGACGGCACCCTGACCGCCGTGCCGCAGCCCGCCGACGGCGTCAGCGTCGCGCCCAAGGTCACCGTCGAGGACGCCCGGATCCGCTGGGAGCTGCCCGCACACGTCGTCGACCGGCGAATCCGTTCGGTCACCCCGAACCCGGGCGCGTGGACCATGATCGGTGAGCAGCGCGTCAAGGTCGGTCCGGTGACCGTCCCCGCGGACGGGCCAGAAGGTCTTGCGCCGGGGCAGATCCGCGCCGACAAGAAACACGTGCACATCGGAACCGGTTCGGTGCCGGTGCTGCTCGGGACGGTGCAACCGCCCGGTAAGAAACCGATGATCGCGGCCGACTGGGCCCGCGGGGCCCGGCTCGACGAGAACGGCTGGGCCCGATGAAGCGCACTCCTCTCGATCCCGCCCGGAGGGCCGCGTTCGACGTCTTGCGCGCGGTCTCCGAGCGCGACGCCTACGCCAACCTGGCACTGCCTGCCATCCTGCGTGACCGGGCGATCACGGGGCGGGACGCGGCGTTCGCCACCGAGCTGGCCTACGGGACCTGCCGCACCCGCGGCCTGCTCGACGCCGTCATCGCCGCCGCGGCGGGCCGCCCGGTGGACAAGATCGATCCGGTGCTGCTGGACCTGCTGCGCCTGGGCAGCTATCAGCTGCTGCGCACCCGGGTCGACGACCACGCCGCGGTGTCGACCACGGTGGATCAAGCGGGTATCGAATTCGATTCTGCGCGAGCAGGATTCGTCAACGGCGTGCTCCGGACCATCGCGCGGCGCGACGAAGCGTCCTGGGTCGAGGAACTCGCCCCGTCGGCGACGAGCGATCCCGTCGGGCACCTGGCGTTCGTGCACGCCCACCCGCGGTGGATCGCGCAGGCGTTCGCCGACGCCCTCGGCGCCCGCGCCGGCGAGCTGGCTGCGCTGCTCGCCAGCGACGACGCCCGCCCGGCGGTGCATCTGGCCGTGCGCCCGGGGGAGCTGACCGCTGCCGACCTCGCCGAGCAGGTCGGCGGGACGGTCGGGAAGTACTCGCCGTACGCGGTTTACCTCGGCGACGGCGATCCGGGCCAGATCGCGGCGATGCGCGAGGGCCGCGCACTGGTGCAGGACGAGGGCAGCCAGCTGGTGGCCCGGGCACTGACCCTAGCGCCGCTGGAAGGCGCCGACGGCGGACGCTGGCTGGACCTGTGTTCCGGTCCGGGCGGTAAGACCGCGCTGCTGGCCGCACTCGGTGCGCCGGACGGGGCGACGGTCACCGCCGTGGAGCCGGCGCTGCGACGGGCCGAGCTGGTCGAGCAGAACACCGCAGGCCTGCCGGTGGAGGTCGTCCGCGCCGACGGTCGTGAGCCGGGACTGGCGCCGGGTTTCGACCGGGTGCTGGTCGACGCCCCGTGCACCGGTCTCGGCGCGCTGCGGCGTAGGCCCGAGGCGCGCTGGCGGCGCAAGACCGGTGACGTTCCGCCGCTGGCCAAACTGCAGCGCGAGCTGCTGGCCTCGGCGATCAGATTGACCAGGCCAGGCGGTGTGGTGCTCTACGCGACCTGCTCGCCGCACCTGGCCGAGACAGCCGGGGTGGTCGCCGACGCGCTGCGCAGGCATCCGGTGACCGCGCTGAACACCCGGGAGCTGTTCGAGCCCGCCGACGACACCGGGGACGGTCAGTCGGTGCAGCTGTGGCCGCACCGGCACGGCACCGACGCGATGTTCGCCGCGGCGCTGCGGGTCGACTGAGCACCGATAGGCTTCACCTCATGTCTGGACCGCGCGCCCGAGAAGCCACGAAGTCGCCGCTCATCGCACCGTCGATCCTCTCCGCGGATTTCGCCCGGCTGGCCGACGAGATCGCCGCCGTCGAGGGCGCGGACTGGCTGCACGTCGACGTGATGGACAACCACTTCGTGCCGAATCTGACACTCGGCCTGCCGGTGGTGGAGTCCCTTCTCAAAGTCACCGGCATCCCGATGGACTGTCATTTGATGATCGAGAACCCGCAGCGCTGGGCCCCGCCGTACGCCGAGGCCGGCGCCTACAACGTCACGATCCACGCCGAGGCCACTCACGATCCGGTCGCCGTGGCCCGCGATATTCGCGCCGCGGGCGCCAAGGCGGGACTGGCGATCAAGCCGGGTACGTCGCTGGAACCGTACCTGGAGATTCTGCGTGACTTCGACACGCTGCTGGTGATGTCGGTCGAACCGGGCTTCGGTGGGCAGAAGTTCATCGCCGAGGTGCTGCCGAAGGTCGGCACCGCGCGACGGCTGGTCGACGCGGGGGAGCTGACCGTCCTGGTCGAGATCGACGGCGGCATCAACGCCGACACCATCGAGGCCGCCGCGGAGGCCGGTGTGGACTGCTTCGTGGCGGGGTCGGCGGTCTACAGCGCCGAGGATCCCGCGGCCGCGGTCCGGGCGCTGCGCAGGCAGGCCGCGTCGGCGTCCAAACATCTGACGCTGTGAACCTCGACGCCGCGATGGCCGCGGCCATCGAGCAGTCCGAGCGGGTCAAGGGCCGGACCTACCCGAATCCTCCTGTGGGAGCGGTCATTCTGGATCGCGACGGGGCGATCGCCGGAGTCGGCGCGACCGCGCCGCCGGGCGGCCCGCACGCCGAGGTGGTCGCGCTGCGCAGGGCGGGGCAACGGGCCGCGGGCGGTGTCGCAGTGGTCACGCTGGAACCCTGCAATCACCTCGGCCGCACCCCGCCGTGCGTCGACGCGCTTCTGGAGGCCGGGGTCGCCGAGGTCGCCTTCGCCGTCGCCGACCCGAATCCGGTGGCCGCCGGCGGTGCGGCCCGCCTCGCCGAGGCCGGGGTGCGGGTCAGCGCGGGGGTGTCGTCCGCCGCCGTCGCCGGTGGACCGCTGCGGGAGTGGTTGCACAAGCAGCGCACCGGATTGCCCCATGTGACATGGAAGTTCGCAACCAGCGTGGACGGGCGCAGCGCTGCCGCCGATGGCACCAGCCAGTGGATCACCAGCGAGGCCGCGCGCGCGGATGTGCACCGCCGCCGCGCCGCTGCCGACGCGATCGTGGTCGGAACCGGCACGGTGTTCGTCGACGATCCGGCGCTGACCGCCCGGTTGCCCGATGGCAGTCTGGCCGACCACCAGCCCCTGCGCGTCGTCGTGGGGGAGCGTGAGATATCGCCCGACGCAACAGTTCTCAACGATGATTCGCGGACGATGGTGATCCGTACCCGTGACCCGCACGAGGTGATCAAGGCGTTGTCCGATCGCACCGACGTGCTCGTCGAGGGCGGCCCCACGCTGGCCGGGGCGTTCCTGCGCGCCGGCGTGATCGACCGGATCCTGGCGTATGTGGCGCCGATCCTGCTCGGCGGCCCGGTCACCGCGGTCGACGACGTCGGCGTGCTGAGCATCGCCCAGGCGCAGCGCTGGCGGTTCGACGGGATGACCGCGGTGGGGCCCGACGTGTTGCTGAGCCTCATCCCGGTGTAACGCCGCAAGCCCCGTTATCCGATCGTGTGCATTCGTTCACGCGGTGTTTCCGTGCCCGGCCTCACACGCCGCGCGGGTGCGGGAGCGGCCCGCATCCGCTGCGCCTCGGTAGACTGGGCCGGGAATTCGCGCTTTCACCGATGAGTTGCGCATGAAAGCACGAGCAAAGGAAACGACCATGACTGCACTGCAGGACTGGCTCACCACCAACCCTGTCGACACCCTCACCTGCGTCCTCCGTGATGCCTGGCGGGGCCTGACCTCCGGTGACGCCGAACAGGCGGACGAGCCTCAGCTGATGGGCCCCGGACTCGAGCGCTGCTGAGCCTCGTCCGCCGGCTCCACGGCATGTTCGTCTTTGGCCGCGATGAGTAAGCCCAGGACCGCGCCAACCACGCACACCACCGCGGTGATGGTGAAGATCTCGCCGTACTGCAGCACGTAGGCTTCCCGCACCCGGTTGGCCTCGGCGGCCAGCCGCTCGGCCAGCGAGTTGCCGCCGGTGCTGGCAGGCAGCCCGGCGAGGTGCTGGTTGAAGCGGTACAGGCCCCACGCCGACAGTGCCGCGATCCCGATCAGCATGCCGATCATCCGGGCCACCACCACGGCCGCCGAGGCGATGCCGTGCTGGGCGGCCGGAACCACCCGTAGGGTCGCCGAGGTCAGCGGCCCGATGACCAGGCCGAGGCCAAGCCCGGCGATCGCCAGGTCGGTGTCCAGCACCGGCAGGTCGACGAAGCCGAGATCATGTCGGGCGGCCAGCAGGTTTGCGGGCCATTTCGAAATCAACAGGTAGCCACCGGCGGCGATGAGCAGACCGGCGAACGCGATGATCCGGTCGCCGATGCGGGTGGCCAGCCATCCGCCCAGCAGCGCACCGATGGGCAGCGCGATCAGGAACCGCAACAACAGGAATGCGGCCTGGTTCTGGTCCTGCCCCAGCACGCCCTGGCCGAACAGCTCGACGTTGACCAGCGTCACCATCAGCGCGGCCCCGGCGGCCAGCGAGGCGCCCAGCGCGGCGAGGAACGGCCGGAACCGGACACCACGGGGATCCAGCAGCCGGGTGCGGGCGAACTTCTCCCACACGAAGAAGGCCACGGCCGCCAACGCCGCAGCGATCAGCACCGGCGCGCCCCAGCTAGGAAGCACCTCTTTGCCGTCCGGCTTGGGGTTGTAGAGCCCGATCACCGCCAGGCCCAGCGCGACGGCCAGCAGCAGACCGCCGACCACGTCGACTTTCTGCGGTTCCTCGGTCGCCGACCGGCTCGGCAGGCTGAAGTGGATCATCACCATCGCGACCGCCGCCAGCGGCACATTGACCCAGAACACCGCCTGCCAGTGGTTGAACAGCCACACCAGCGAGATGCCGTAGATCGGGCCCAGGACACTGCCGAGTTCCTGTGCCGCGCCGACCCCGCCGAGCACCGCCGCGCGGTTGCGCGCGGCCCACAGGTCGGCGGCCAGCGCGAGGGTGACCGGCAGCAGCGCGCCGCTCGCGGTGCCCTGGATCACGCGACCGACCACAAGTACCACCAGATCGGTCGACATCGCGGTGACCACCGACCCCAGCGCGAAACCGGCCAGGCTGGCCTGGATCAGGATCTTGCGTCCGAACCGGTCCGAGGCCCGGCCCAGCAGCGGCATGGCAGCGATGTAACCGAGCAGGTAGCCGGTGATGATCGGGGTGACGCGCTGGATCTCGTTCACGCCGATGCCGACATCACGCATGATGTCGACCATGATCGTGACGACCACGTAGGTGTCGAGCGCACCGAGGACGACCGCGAGGCTGCCCGCGCTGATCGCGATGCCGCGGTTGGTGGCTCCCGGGGCTGCCGGGCGCGTATCGGTCTCCGCGGCGGGGGTGCGATGCATCACACCGCGGGTTTGTCGACGGTCACCGGCTCACCCCAGTTCGACAGCGTCATCGTGACGCTGTTGCCGGGACTGGGCTCCAGCCGGGCCTGCATCAGCTCGTGGTCGCCGTCTTCGGTGATCCACGCGGTGCCCGGCACGGGCCCGGTGGCCGCGATCTGAGGTGCGATCTTGTTGACCGCGTCGGCGCTGACCTCGCCGGTGACCCGGATGGTCTGCACGCCCTCGACCGTCTCGCGGCCGTCGGAGGTGGGGTTGGAGAAATTGCTCAGCACGTTGGCCAGGCCGACGTCGGGGTTCAGAATGGCGGCCACGTCGTAGATGTCGGAAGCCGGACCGAAGTTCGACAGCGCCCCGCCGGCGGTGATCGCGGCGTAGAGGTCACCGTCGGAGACGACGAACTCGACGTCGTTGAGCCGCTGGCCCAGGAAGATGATGTTCGCCGTGCCCTTCGCCGCGACCGCGGGGGACTGCGTGAGCTCGCCGTCGAGCGACTCGACCGGCAGATCGGGGATCTGACCCTGCACGCTCAGCTTCAGGTGGGCGCTGGACTGACTCTTGGTTGTCTCGCTCGACTGTTCCAGCAGGGTCGCCGCGTCGGGCAGTTCCTTACCGGAGTCCTGCGAGGACGATCCGGAACACCCGGCGAGCAGTGCGACGGCGGCGAAAAGGGCGGCGAAGATCGCCAACAGGCGGGTCTGCATGCCTGCATCGTAGAGGGTCCGCCGATGCGAACGCGCGACCCGCTGCTGGGAGCACTGGCCGAAACTGGTCCTTGAGCTGGGTTTTCGGCAAAGAATGAGCAAGCTCAGATGATCGGTGGTTCACCGGGGCGTAGTACCTGCAGCCACCGGTATCCGTAGGGGCCGAGCTGCATCTCGATACGTCCGCGGTGATCGAGGGCGAAACTTTCAGCGATCGTCGAGCAGGTCCACCAGACGGGAGCTCGAGGGACGGCCGACCGTCGGTCACGCCACGGATCCCCCTGCGGGCCGGGTCTAGGCTGGTCGGAATGTTCACCGGAATCGTCGAAGAACTGGGCGAGATCGTCGGAAAAGAAGACCTGGGCGATTCCGCCCGCCTGGTCATCCGCGGCCCCGTCGTGACATCGGATGCCGGGCACGGCGACTCGATCGCGGTCAACGGGGTGTGTCTGACGGTCGTCGACGTGCTCGCCGACGGTTCGTTCACCGCCGATGTGATGGACGAGACACTGCAGCGGTCGAGCCTGCGCGCCGCCGACGTGGGCGCGAAGGTCAACCTGGAGCGGGCCGCGGCGGTGAGTAGCAGGCTCGGTGGCCACATCGTCCAGGGCCACGTCGACGGCACCGGCCACATCATCTCCCGGACACCGTCCGAACACTGGACGGTGGTGCGGATCGCGCTGCCGGCCGCGCTGGCCCGCTATGTCGTGCACAAGGGTTCCATCACCGTCGACGGGGTGTCGCTGACGGTGTCCGGCCTGGGCCACGACTGGTTCGAGGTATCCCTGATCCCCACCACGCTCGGCATGACCACACTGGGTCACGCCGAGGTCGGCGCACACGTGAACCTCGAGGTCGATGTCATCGCCAAATACGTGGAGCGACTGCTGGAGAAGAAGGACGCGCCCACCGGCGAATGACGGGTGTCCCGCCCGGTGGACCGGCGGGCAATAACCGGCGCCGCCCGGTGGTTCATACTGAGAGGCAACGGCACGTGGTTCCGACCTGGGAACCGGCAAGGGTGGTGAGGATGACGAGGCTGGATTCGGTCGAGCGCGCGGTGGCCGACATCGCAGCGGGCAAGGCCGTGGTCGTCATCGACGACGAGGACCGTGAGAACGAAGGTGACCTGATCTTCGCCGCCGAGAAGGCGACTCCGGAACTGGTGGCGTTCATGGTCCGCTACACGTCCGGCTATCTATGCGTTCCCCTCGACGGCGAGATCTGCGATCGGCTCGGACTGCTGCCCATGTACGCGGTCAACCAGGACAAGCACGGCACCGCATACACCGTTACCGTCGACGCGAAAAAGGGTGTGGGGACCGGCATCTCGGCGATGGACCGGGCCACGACCATGCGCCTGCTGGCCGATCCGGACGCCGTCGCCGAGGATTTCACCAAACCCGGCCACGTCGTCCCGCTGCGCGCCAAGGACGGTGGGGTGCTGCGCAGGCCCGGACACACCGAGGCCGCCGTCGACCTGGCCCGGCTGGCCGGTCTGCAGCCCGCGGGCGCGATCTGTGAGATCGTCAGCCAGAAGGACGAAGGCGCGATGGCGCAGACCGACGAGTTGCGCATCTTCGCCGATGAGCACGACCTGGCGCTGATCTCCATCGCGGACCTGATCGAGTGGCGGCGTAAGCACGAGAAGCACATCGAGCGCGTCGCCGAGGCGCGAATCCCGACCCGGCACGGTGAGTTCCGCGCCGTCGGCTACACCAGCATCTACGAGGATGTCGAACACGTCGCGCTGGTCAAGGGAGAGATCTCCGGCCCGCACAGCGACGGCCACGACGTGCTGGTGCGGGTGCACTCCGAGTGCCTCACCGGTGACGTGTTCGGGTCCCGGCGGTGCGACTGCGGCCCGCAGCTCGACGCCGCGCTGGCGATGGTCGCCCGTGAGGGCCGGGGCGTGGTGCTGTACATGCGCGGGCACGAGGGCCGCGGCATCGGCCTGATGCACAAGCTGCAGGCGTACCAGCTGCAGGACGCCGGCGACGACACGGTCGACGCCAACCTCAAGCTCGGTCTGCCCGCAGACGTCCGCGACTACGGCACCGGCGCGCAGATCCTGGTCGATCTCGGCGTCCGGTCGATGCGGTTGCTGACCAACAACCCGGCCAAGCGCGTCGGGCTGGACGGGTACGGCCTGCACATCATCGAGCGGGTGCCGCTGCCGGTCCGCGCGAATGCCGAGAACATCCGCTACCTGATGACCAAACGTGACCGCATGGGTCACGACCTGGTGGGCTTGGAGGACTTCGACGAGGCCGTCCCCGGCGAGTTCGGCGGCGCGGTATGAGTCCGGCCCACGGCGTCCCCGACATGCCCGCGCTCGACGCCAAGGACGTCAAGCTCGGCATCGTCGCGAGCACCTGGCACGAGACGATCTGCGACGCGCTGCTCGACGGCGCCCGCAAGGTGGCCGCCGACGCAGGGATCGACAACCCGACCGTGGTCCGGGTGCTCGGCGCGATCGAGATCCCGGTGGTAGCGCAGGCACTGGCCCGCGACCACGACGCGGTGGTCGCGCTGGGTGTGGTGATCCGCGGCGAGACACCGCATTTCGACTACGTCTGTGATGCGGTGACCCAGGGCCTGACCCGGGTCTCGCTGGACACCTGCACCCCCGTCGCCAACGGGGTGCTCACCACCAACACCGAACACCAGGCGCTGGACCGGGCCGGGTTGCCGGACTCTGCCGAGGACAAGGGCGCCCAGGCGGCCGCCGCCGCATTGTCGACCGCGCTGACGCTGCGTCAGCTGAGACCGGGTTCATGAACACCCACGGCGGCGATCGCTGGGACCTGGTCGTCAAGCCCCATCTGACCCCGTATTTCGCCTACGGTGCGGCAGCGGTGATCGTCGCCGCGCACATCGTGGTCGGCGCGCTGCTCAAGGTCGGGTCCACGGGGGTGTTCTTCCGCACCTACGACCAGGTCGCGATCGCGATGGTCGGCGTCGTCATCGCCTGCTTCGTGTCGCTGTTCGCGCGACCCCGGCTGCGCGTCGGCCCGGCCGGCGTGGCGGTGCGAAACCTGTTCGGGTACCGGCTGTTTTCGTGGGATCAGGTGGTCGACGTGTCGTTCCACCAGGGAGCCCGCTGGGCACGGCTGGACCTGCCCGACGACGAGTACGTGCCCGTGATGGCGATCCAGGCGGTGGACAAGGGACGTGCGGTCGAGGCCATGGACCGGGTGCGCACGCTGCTGCGGCGCTACCAGAGTCGGCAACCCGGCATCGACACCCACCGCGCGTGACGGCGCCGCCGCGGTTCCGGCCATGGTGATGGCGTCGACGCGTCAGGACCCGGCAGTAACCTGGGGGCGTGCCCGATCCAGCGACGTACCGACCCGCTCCCGGGTCGATACCTGACGAACCGGGGGTTTACCGATTCCGCGACCCGCGCGGCCGGGTCATCTATGTCGGCAAGGCCAAGAGCCTGCGCAGCCGCCTGAACTCCTATTTCGCCGATCTGTCGAGCCTGGCACCGCGGACCCGGCAGATGGTGATGACCGCGGCCAGCGTGGAGTGGACGGTCGTCAGCACCGAGGTCGAGGCGCTCCAGCTCGAATACAACTGGATCAAGGAGTTCGACCCGCGGTTCAACATCCGCTACCGCGACGACAAGTCCTACCCGGTGCTGGCGGTCACCCTCAATGAGGAGTATCCGCGGCTGCAGGTGTACCGCGGTCCGCGCCGCAAGGGTGTGCGTTACTTCGGGCCCTACTCGCATGCGTGGGCCATCCGCGAGACCCTCGACCTGCTGACCCGGGTGTTCCCGGCCCGCACCTGCTCGAACGGAGTGTTCAAGCGGCACAGTCAGATTGACCGGCCCTGTCTGCTCGGGTACATCGACAAGTGCTCCGCGCCGTGCGTGGGCAGGGTCAGCGCCGAGGAACATCGGCGCATCGTGCTGGACTTCTGCGACTTCCTGGCCGGCAAGACCGACCGGCTGATCCGCGAGATGCAACAGCAGATGAACGCCGCGGCCGAGGAGCTGGACTTCGAGCGGGCCGCCCGGCTGCGGGACAACATCGGCGCGATGCGTCGGGCCATGGAAAAGCAGACCGTGGTGTTCGGCGACGGCACCGACGCCGACGTCGTCGCGTTCGCCGACGATGAGCTCGAAGCCGCCGTCCAGGTGTTCCACGTGCGCGGTGGCCGGGTCCGAGGTCAGCGCGGCTGGATCATCGAAAAGTCCGGTGAGCCGGGCGAATCCACGCACGAGTACCTTGTCGAGCAGTTCCTCACCCAGTTCTACGGCGACCAGGCCGAGCTCGGCGGGGCCAGCGACGGCGGCGGGGACGAGGCGACCACCCCGATACCCAAAGAGGTGCTGGTCCCGGTGCTGCCCGACACCGCGGCCGAGTTGGAGACCTGGCTGTCACAGCTGCGGGGGTCCCGGGTCTCACTCCGGGTGCCGCGGCGCGGCGACAAACGGGCGCTCGCCGAGACGGTCAAGCGCAACGCCGAAGGGGCGCTGAACCAGCACAAGCTCAAGCGGGCGGGCGACTTCACCGCCAGAAGCGCTGCGTTACAGAGCATTCAGGACGCACTGGGGTTGGCGGAGGCGCCGCTGCGGATCGAGTGCGTCGACATCAGCCATGTGCAGGGCACCGATGTGGTGGCCTCGCTGGTGGTGTTCGAGGACGGGCTGCCGCGCAAGTCCGACTACCGCCACTTCGCGATCCGCGAGGCTGCGGGCGACGGCCGGTCCGACGACGTCGCCTCCATCGCCGAGGTGACCCGCCGGCGGTTCCACCGTCACCTGAAAGACACCGTGAAAACCGGTGACCACACGACAACCGCAGCCACTGTCGCCGCCGAAGCGGCACCGGAAGGCCACCGGGCAGAAGATCCTCGCGCGAGCGCGCGTCCGGCGAGATTCGCTTATCCGCCCAACCTGTTCGTCGTCGACGGCGGCGCCCCCCAGGTCAACGCCGCCCAGGCGGTCCTCGACGAACTGGGGATCACCGACGTCGCGGTGATCGGCCTGGCCAAACGGCTCGAAGAGGTCTGGGTGCCGTCAGAGCCCGACCCCGTGATCATGCCGCGCAACAGCGACGGCCTGTATCTGCTGCAGCGGGTCCGCGACGAGGCGCACCGGTTCGCGATCTCCTATCACCGCAGCAAGCGGTCCAAGCGGATGACGGCGTCGGCGCTCGATTCGGTGCGGGGGCTCGGCGAGCACCGCCGCAAGGCCTTGGTCACCCACTTCGGGTCGGTGGCGCGGCTCAAGCAGGCCGGCATCGAGGAGATCACGGCGGTGCCGGGCATCGGCGCGGCGACCGCACGGGCGGTCCTGGAGGCACTCGGCGCCGATGTGCCGACGGCGGCTGCGGTCGATTCCGACGCGCCGACCACGGACATCGGCAATGATCAGAGCAGGGTATCGGGATGACAGAGCAGGGCATGCACGAGGAACTGCGTGGGGGAGCCGGCCGCGCCGGCGACGAGACGGGCCTCGAGACAGCGCCCGTCGACGGCGGGGCCGACACGGGGATCGACGTCGTCCTCGTCACGGGCCTGTCCGGCGCCGGCCGCGGCACGGCGGCCAAGGTGCTGGAGGATCTCCGTTGGTACGTGGCCGACAACCTGCCGCCGGAGTTGATCGCGAGGATGGTCGACCTCGGGCTGGCGGCCGGCTCGCGGATCACCCAGCTCGCGGTCGTGATGGACGTGCGGTCACGCGGCTTCACCGGCGACCTGGACTGGGTGCGCAGCGAACTGGGTACCCGCGGCATCGTGCCGCGCGTGTTGTTCCTGGAGGCGTCCGATGACATCCTGGTCCGTCGCTACGAGCAGAACCGGCGCAGTCACCCACTGCAGGGCAACCAGACGCTGGCCGAGGGCATCGCCGCCGAGCGGGCGATGCTGGCCCCGGTACGGGCCTCCGCAGACCTGGTGATCGACACCTCGTCGCTGTCGGTGCACGCACTGCGCGACAGCATCGAACGGGCCTTCGCCGGTGAGACCGTCGCCCACACCAACGTGACGGTCGAGTCCTTCGGGTACAAATACGGGCTGCCGATGGACGCCGACACCGTGATGGACGTCCGGTTCCTGCCCAACCCGCACTGGGTGGACCGACTCCGGCCGCACACCGGCCAGCACCAGGAGGTCCGTGATTATGTGCTCGGCCAGAACGGCGCCGTGGAGTTCCTCGACTCCTACCATCAGCTGTTGGACGTTGTGATCGACGGATACCGCCGGGAGGGAAAGCGCTACATGACCGTCGCGATCGGGTGCACCGGGGGCAAGCACCGCAGCGTCGCGATGGCCGAGGCGTTGGCAGAACGGCTCCAGGACGCCGACCTGACGGTGCGGGTGCTGCATCGTGATCTGGGGCGCGAATGAGCTTCACCCCCCCCGCACGCGAGGAGGACAGATGAGCCCGCGCATCGTCGCGCTCGGCGGAGGCCACGGCCTCTACGCCACGCTGTCGGCGGCGCGCAGGCTCACCCCCCACGTGACGGCGGTCGTCACCGTCGCCGACGACGGAGGCTCGTCCGGCCGGCTGCGTAGCGAGCTGGATGTCGTGCCCCCTGGTGACCTGCGAATGGCGCTGGCGGCGTTGGCATCCGACAGCCCGCACGGCCGGCTGTGGGCCACCATCATCCAGCACCGGTTCGGTGGCAGCGGGGCGCTGGCCGGGCATCCCATCGGGAACCTGGTGCTCGCCGGCCTCAACGAGGTGCTCGCCGATCCCGTCGCTGCTCTCGATGAGCTGGGCCGCATCCTCGGCGTCAAGGGCCGGGTGCTGCCGATGTGTCCGGTCGGTCTGGGCATCGAGGCCGATGTGGTCGGCCTGGACTCCGACCCGCGCGTCAGCCGCTCGATCCGCGGCCAGGTCGCGATCGCCACCACGGTGGGCAAGGTGCGCCGGGTGCGGCTGCTGCCCAACGATCCGCCCGCCACCCATCAGGCCGTCGACGCGATCATGAACGCCGACCTGGTGGTGCTCGGCCCGGGGTCGTGGTTCACCAGCGTGATCCCGCACGTGCTGGTGCCTCAGCTGGCCGCGGCGCTGAAGGCGACCACGGCCCGCCGCGCGCTGGTGCTGAACCTGGTCGCCGAACCGGGGGAGACCGCCGGTTTCTCGGTCGAGCGTCACATCCACGTGTTGGCCCAGCACGCGCCGGGTTTCACGGTGCACGACATCGTCGTCGACTCGGCGCGCGTCCCGAGTGACCGCGAGCGCGACCAGCTGCGCCGCACCGCCACCATCCTCGACGCGAACGTTGAGTTTGCTGACGTTTCCCGACCTGGTACACCTTTACATGACCCGGCGAGGCTGGCCGCGGCGCTGGAGGGGGTTCGCACGCGCGGCACGGCCTCCGATGGCACCCACCAGGGGTTCCAGCAGCCGACCATGCCCACGCCGACAGCGAACGGACCGAGAGGTGACGACCCGTGGCGATGACAGCCGAGGTCAAAGACGAACTGAGCCGGTTGGTGGTCAACTCTGTGAGTGCCCGCCGTGCCGAGGTGGCCTCGCTGCTGCGATTCGCCGGCGGTCTGCACATCGTGTCCGGCCGCGTCGTCGTCGAGGCCGAGGTCGATCTCGGCATCATCGCCCGGCGGCTGCGCAAGGACATCTACGACCTGTACGGCTACAACGCCGTGGTGCACGTGCTGTCCGCGAGCGGCATCCGCAAGAGCACCCGCTACGTGGTGCGGGTGGCCAAGGACGGGGAGGCGCTGGCGAGGCAGACCGGCCTGCTCGACCTGCGCGGCCGCCCGGTCCGCGGCCTGCCGGCCCAGGTGGTCGGCGGCAGCGTCGCCGATGCCGAAGCTGCTTGGCGCGGAGCGTTTCTCGCGCACGGCTCGCTCACCGAGCCGGGCCGTTCGTCGGCGCTGGAGGTCAGCTGCCCCGGGCCGGAGGCGGCACTGGCGCTGGTGGGAGCCGCGCGGCGCCTCGGTGTCAGCGCCAAAGCCCGCGAGGTGCGCGGCAGTGACCGGGTCGTGGTTCGCGACGGCGAGGCCATCGGTGCGCTGCTGACCCGAATGGGCGCCCAGGACACCCGGCTGACCTGGGAGGAGCGGCGGATGCGCCGCGAGGTGCGGGCCACTGCGAACCGGCTTGCCAACTTCGACGACGCCAACCTGCGACGCTCGGCCCGCGCCGCCGTCGCGGCCGCCGCACGGGTGGAACGCGCGCTGGAGATCCTCGGGGACTCCGTGCCCGACCACCTCGCCGCCGCGGGTAGTCTGCGCGTCGCCCATCGGCAGGCCTCCCTGGAGGAGCTGGGCCGGCTGGCCGACCCGCCGATGACCAAAGACGCTGTGGCAGGCCGTATCCGGCGGCTGCTCTCGATGGCCGACCGCAAGGCCAAACAGGACGGGATCCCGGACACCGAGTCGGCCGTCACGCCGGATCTGCTCGAGGACGCCTGACCCGTGGGGGCCGCCGTGCGGGTGGGGGTGGCCTATCCGGAACCACCGTTCAACTCCATGCCGGGCCGGTCCGGCCTCGACATCGAGATGATGACCGCGCTGGCGGCGGCGATCGCCGAGGACGTCGAGTTCGTCGTCTACGACGGGGCTGATCTCGACGGGATCTTCGACCGGCTCGCCGCCGGTGAGTACGACTGCGTCATCGCAGGCACCACCGTCACCCCCGAGCGCGAGAGCAAGGTGGCGTTCCTGCCGCCCTACCTGATCTCCGGGCAGGGGCTGGCCGTCGACACCGCTCGGCTGCCGCACGTGCACTCCGTCGACGACCTCACCGGATTGACCATCGGCGTGCAGCGCGGCAACACCAGCGAGGCGATCGCGCAGCGGATGGTCGAGGACGGCAAGGCCGACCGGGTGCGCGTCTACGACTACGGCGCGGTAACGGCGGCGATCGCCGACCTGGTGGCCGGCGGTTGCGATGCGGTGATGAAACTCGCGCCGGCACTGGCCGAACTGGTCAAGGAGGTGCCCGGGGTCGAGATGGTGCAGCGCGGCCTCTCGGTGGAGGACATCGCGATCGCGGTCAACCCCGCCGAGCAGCGGCTTCTCGCCCGGCTTCAGGTCGCCCAGGCCGAGCTCGAAGAGGACGGCACCCTGCAGCGCATCCGCAGGCAGTGGCTCGGCAACCCGTACGTCGACCAGAGTCTGGGGATGCTGTGACCGCGACCCGGGGCGACCGCACGCAGTGGTGGGGCCAACCACTAGGCTGACTGCTCGAGTAGTCGACGCCGCAGTTCACCGAAACACAGAGGACAGAGGAGACACACGTGACGATCCGCGTAGGCGTGAACGGCTTCGGCCGTATCGGGCGCAACTTCTTCCGGGCGCTGGATGCGCAGAAGACCGAGGGCAAGAACACCGACATCGAGATCGTCGCGGTGAACGACCTCACCGACAACGCGACGCTGGCGCACCTGCTGAAGTTCGACTCGATCCTGGGCCGTCTGCCCTACGACGTCAGCCTCGAGGGCGAGGACACCATTGTCGTCGGCGACCACAAGATCAAGGCCCTCGAGGTCAAGGAAGGCCCCGCCGCGCTGCCCTGGGGTGACCTCGGCGTCGACGTGGTCGTCGAGTCCACCGGTATCTTCACCGCCCGCGCCAAGGCGCAGGGCCACCTGGACGCGGGCGCCAAGAAGGTCATCATCTCCGCGCCGGCCAGCGACGAGGACATCACCATCGTGCTCGGCGTCAACGACGACAAGTACGACGGCAGCCAGAACATCATCTCCAACGCCTCGTGCACCACGAACTGCCTCGGCCCGCTGGCCAAGGTGCTCAACGACGAGTTCGGCATCGTGAAGGGCCTGATGACGACGGTCCACGCCTACACCCAGGACCAGAACCTGCAGGACGGCCCCCACAAGGACCTGCGCCGCGCCCGCGCCGCCGCCATCAACATCGTGCCCACCTCCACCGGCGCGGCCAAGGCCATCGGTCTGGTGCTGCCCGAGCTGAAGGGCAAGCTCGACGGCTACGCGCTGCGGGTGCCGATCCCCACGGGTTCGGTCACCGACCTCACCGCCGAACTGAGCAAGAAGGCCACCGTCGACGAGATCAACGCCGCCATGAAGGCCGCAGCGGAAGGGCAGCTGAAGGGGATTCTCAAGTACTACGACGCGCCGATCGTCTCCACCGACATCGTCACCGACCCGCACAGCTCGCTGTACGACGCGGGCCTGACTAAGGTCGTCGACAACCTGGCCAAGGTCGTCTCCTGGTACGACAACGAGTGGGGCTACTCCAACCGCCTGGTCGATCTGGTCGGCCTAGTCGGCAAGTCCCTCTAGCCATGGGCATTAAGTCACTCGACGATCTTCTGTCCGAGGGTGTTTCGGGGCGGGGCGTGTTGGTGCGCTCCGACCTGAACGTCCCGCTGGACGGCGACAAAATCACCGACCCAGGGCGCATCATCGCCTCGGTGCCGACGCTGAAGGCGCTCAGTGACGCCGGCGCCAAGGTCGTCGTCGCCGCCCACCTCGGCAGGCCCGAGGGCAAGCCGGACCCCAAGTTCTCCCTCGCGCCGGTCGCCAAGGCGCTCAGCGACAAGCTCGGCAGGCATGTCCAGCTGGCCGGCGACGTAGTCGGCAGCGACGCGCTGGCGCGTTCGGAAGGGCTGACCGACGGCGACATCCTGTTGCTGGAGAACATCCGTTTCGACCCGCGCGAGACCAGCAAGGACGAGGCGGAGCGGCTTGAGCTGGCCAAGGCGCTCGTCGAGCTCGTCGGCGGCCCAGAGTCCGGGGCAGCTTACGTATCAGACGGGTTCGGGGTGGTGCACCGCAAGCAGGCCTCGGTCTACGAGGTCGCGATGCTGTTGCCGCACTACGCCGGCACGCTGGTCTGCACCGAGATCAAGGTGCTCCAGCGGCTGACCGAAGCCGGCGAGAAGCCGTACGCGGTGGTGCTCGGGGGTTCGAAGGTGTCGGACAAGCTCGCGGTGATCGAGAACCTCGCGACCAAGGCCGACAGCCTGATCATCGGCGGCGGAATGTGCTTCACCTTCCTTGCCGCACAGGGCCTTTCGGTGGGCAGCTCTCTTCTCGAAGAGAGCATGATCGACACCTGCCGCAAACTGCTCGACGACTACGGCGACGTGCTGCACCTACCCGTCGACATCGTCGTCGCCGAGAAGTTCGCCGCGGACTCGGAGCCGCAGACGGTGGCCGCCGACAAGATCCCGGACGACAGGATGGGTCTGGACATCGGCCCGGAGTCGGTGCGGCGGTTCTCCGCGTTGCTGTCCAACGCGAAGACGATCTTTTGGAACGGCCCGATGGGCGTGTTCGAGTTCCCGGCCTTCGCCGCGGGCACCAAGGGGGTGGCCGAGGCCATCATCGGCGCCACCGGTAAGGGCGCGTTCAGCGTGGTCGGCGGCGGCGACTCCGCGGCCGCGGTGCGCCAGCTCGGTTTGCCCGAGGACGGTTTCTCGCACATTTCCACCGGTGGCGGCGCGTCGCTGGAATACCTTGAGGGCAAAGAGTTGCCAGGCATCGCCGTCCTCGAAAGTCCCGAGAACTAGGAGACCGACGTGTCCCGTAAGCCGCTGATCGCCGGCAACTGGAAGATGAACCTGAACCACTTCGAGGCGATCGCGTTGGTGCAGAAGATCGCATTCTCGTTGCCGGACAAGTACTTCGACAAGGTCGATGTCACGGTGCTCCCGCCGTTCACCGATCTGCGCAGTGTGCAGACGCTGGTCGACGGTGACAAGCTGCGGCTCACCTACGGCGCCCAGGATGTGTCCCAGCATGATTCCGGCGCCTACACCGGCGAGATCAGCGGGGCGTTCCTGGCGAAGCTGGGCTGCACATTCGTCGTGGTCGGGCACTCCGAGCGGCGTACCTACCACCACGAGGACGACGCGCTGGTGGCCGCCAAGGCGGCGGCGGCGTTCAGGCACGGGCTCATCCCGATCATCTGCATCGGCGAGCACCTCGACGTTCGCGAGGCGGGCAACCACGTCTCGTACAACGTCAACCAGCTACGCGGCTCGCTGGCCGGGCTGTCTGCCGAACAGATCGGGCAGGCTGTCATCGCCTACGAGCCCGTCTGGGCGATCGGGACCGGACGGGTGGCCAGCGCGGCGGACGCCCAGGAGGTGTGTAAGGCCATCCGCGACGAACTGGGCAATCTGACCTCCGCTGAGATCGCGGCCGGGGTGCGGGTGCTCTACGGCGGTTCGGTGAACGCCAAGAACGTCGGCGAGATCGTCGGTCAGGGCGACGTCGACGGAGCGCTCGTGGGCGGCGCCTCACTGGACGGCGAGCAGTTCGCCACACTGTCGGCGATCGCCGCGGGCGGCCCGCTTCCCTGACCGCGCGCGTGTTTCGGTAGTCTGGCCCCTATGCAATTGGCCCTGCAGATCATCCTGGTCGTGACCAGTGTGTTGGTCGTCCTCCTGGTACTGCTGCATCGCGCCAAGGGTGGCGGTCTGTCCAGCCTGTTCGGTGGCGGTGTGCAGTCCAGCCTGTCCGGCTCCACCGTCGTGGAGAAGAACCTCGACCGCCTGACGCTGTTCGTCACCGGTATTTGGATCGTGTCCATCGTCGGGATGGCGCTCCAGATCAAGTACAGCTGACGCGGGGGGCTCGCTCTGCAGCCGTGACAGGCAGCGGAGATAATCGACCGATGGCTCAAGCTCCGGAAGTACCCGACATCGCGCTGGAACCCATCGGAGCAGTGCAGCGCACCCAGGTGGGCCGGGAAGCCACCGAACCGATGCGCGAGGACATCCGGCTGCTGGGCACGATCCTGGGCGACACCGTCCGTGAGCAGAACGGCGACGACGTGTTCGATCTCGTCGAGCGGGCCCGCGTCGAAGCGTTCCGGGTGCGCCGCTCCGAGATCGACCGCGTCGACATGGCCCGGATGTTCGACGGCGTCGACGTCCACCTCGCCATCCCGGTGATCCGCGCGTTCACTCATTTTGCGTTGCTGGCCAACGTCGCCGAGGACATCCACCGTGAACGTCGCCGGGCCGTGCACGAAGCGGCGGGTGAGCCACCACAGAACAGCAGCCTGGCCGCGACCTACCGCAAACTCGACGACGCCGATCTGGACGCCTCGGCCGTCGCCGACGCCCTCGTCGGCGCCCTGGTGTCGCCGGTGATCACCGCTCATCCCACCGAGACCAGGCGTCGCACGGTGTTCGACACCCAGCACCGCATCACCGAGTTGATGCGGTTGCGCCTGCACGGATTCGGTACCACACCCGACGGCAAGGACGTCGACCGCGAGCTGCGCCGCCACATCCTGACGTTGTGGCAGACCGCGTTGATCCGGTTGTCCCGCTTGAAGGTCCAGGACGAGATCGAGACGGGGCTGCGGTACTACTCGGCCGCGCTCCTGGAGGTCATCCCGCAGGTGAACGCTGAGGTGCGGTCGGCCCTGCAGGCCCGCTTTCCGGACGCGGGGATCCTGGAGGAGCCGATACTGCGGCCCGGCTCGTGGATCGGCGGGGACCGCGACGGCAACCCGAACGTCACCGCAGAGGTGGTCCGGCTGGCCACCGGCAGTGCCGCTCATACCGCGTTCGCGCACTACTTCTCGGAGCTCACCGCGCTCGAACAGGAACTGTCGATGTCGGTGCGGCTGGTCCACATCAGCGATCATCTGGCCGCTCTGGCCGACGCCTGCCACGAGCCGGCCCGCGCCGACGAGCCCTACCGGCGCGCCCTGCGCGTCGTGCACGCCCGCCTGACCGCGACTGCCCGGCAGATCCTCGACCGCCAGCCCGAGCACGAGCTCGACCTCGGCATGGATCCCTACTCCGCACCGGGCGAACTGCTCGATGACCTCGATGCGATCGACCAATCACTGCGCGTCAACGGCAGTGCGCTGCTGGCCGACGACAGGCTGGCCCGGCTGCGGGAAGCCGTGCGGGTGTTCGGCTTTCACCTGTCGGGGCTGGATCTGCGGCAGAACTCCGACGTGCACGAAGAGGTCGTCGCCGAGCTGCTGGCGTGGGCCGGTGTGCACGCCGACTATACGGCCCTCGACGAACAGCAACGGGTCGAGATCCTGGCCGCCGAACTGGCGACCCGCCGACCGTTGACCGGTCCGGACGCCGAATTGTCCGAGCTGGCCCGCAAGGAGCTCGACATCGTGGCCGCCGCGGCCAGAGCCGTCCGGCTGTTCGGACCGCAGGCCGTGCCCAACTACATCATCTCGATGTGCGAGTCGGTGTCGGACATGCTCGAGGCGGCGCTGCTGCTCAAGGAAGCCGGACTGCTGGATGCCTCGTCGGAGCATCCGTACGCCCCGGTCGGCATCGTGCCGCTGTTCGAGACCATCGATGACCTCCAGCGGGGTGCGTCGATTCTCGAAGCGGCACTTGACCTTCCGCTGTACCGCGCAGTGGTCGCCGCGCGCGGTGACAGCCAGGAGGTGATGCTCGGCTACTCGGACTCCAACAAGGACGGCGGCTACCTGGCGGCGAACTGGGCGCTGTACCGCGCCGAGCTCGATTTGGTCGAATCGTCGCGCAAGACCGGAATCCGGTTGCGCCTCTTCCACGGCCGCGGCGGCACGGTCGGCCGCGGTGGCGGACCCAGCTATGACGCAATCCTGGCCCAGCCCCCCGGTGCGGTGCAGGGTTCGCTGCGGCTCACCGAGCAGGGCGAGGTGATCGCGGCGAAGTACGCCGAACCGCGAATCGCGCACCGAAACCTGGAGACGCTACTGGCCGCCACACTCGAAGCCACCCTGCTCGACGTCGAGGGCCTCGGTGACGCCGCGGGTCCCGCCTACGAGGTGTTGGACGATCTCGCGGCGCGCGCTCAGCGCGCGTACGCCGAACTGGTGCACGACACACCGGGTTTCGTTGAGTACTTCAAGGCCTCGACACCCGTCAGCGAGATCGGCGCGCTCAACATCGGCAGTCGCCCCACGTCGCGCAAGCCGACGACGTCGATCTCGGATCTGCGGGCGATCCCGTGGGTGCTGGCATGGAGCCAGTCGCGTGTCATGCTGCCGGGCTGGTACGGCACCGGCACCGCGTTCGAGGACTATGTGGGCGACGGGCCGGGCAGCCAGGAGCGGCTCGCGGTGTTGCAGGACCTGTACCGGCGGTGGCCGTTCTTCGCGACCGTGCTGTCGAACATGGCGCAGGTGCTGGCGAAATCAGACCTCGGGCTGGCCGCCCACTACTCCGAGCTGGTCGAGGACGAGGCATTGCGGCGCCGGGTGTTCGACAAGATCGCCGACGAGCACGCCCGCACGATCCGCATGCACAAGCTCATCACCGGTCATGACGACCTGCTCGCCGACAACCCGGCGCTGGCACGCTCGGTGTTCAACCGCTTCCCATACCTCGAGCCGTTGAACCATCTGCAGGTGGAGTTGCTGCGGCGCTATCGGTCCGGCGACGAGGACGAACTCGTCCAGCGCGGCATCCTGCTCACCATGAGCGGGCTGGCCACCGCGCTGCGCAACAGTGGCTAACTGATCAAAGCCCGGCGCTGCGGCGCACCTTGTCCACCGCGCCGCGCACCATCTGTTCGGTGACGGCCAGCGGAGTGATCACGGATTCGCCGATGCCGACGATCCGCTCGACGCGGGCGACGATGCCCTCCATGCGGTCGACCACCGCGATCAGGCGTGGTGCCAACTCGTCGATACGGGTGATCGTGGCGTTGAACCGTTCCATGGTGGCGTCGAGGTTCTCGGTCGAATTGTTCAGATCCTCGAGTGTTTCGCCGAGGCTCTCGAGGATGGTGTCAACCTGCTCGACGGTGACGTCCGCGTTCAGTGCTGCCTGTGCGAGTTTGCGGATCCGTTCCGGTCCGGTGCGTACCGGTCTGCCACCTCTGTCTGCCATCACGACAGTATGGCCGACGCCGTGGACCGGGATCCGCGCTTGTGGTAAGACCGGTGCTGTGCACCCACTCGCGTGGTGCCGGAACCGAATATCGGCGTGCTGACTCGGGTTGGCGCGCTCCTGTAACTCAGTCGGTGAGAGTGGCGTCCTCATGACGCAGGCCGCGGGTTCAAGTCCCGCCAGGAGCACGATGACATCAACCGCCTACTACCGGCTGCTGCGCATCGCGCTCGTGGTGTTCGGCGCGTTGATGCTGCTTCTGTATCCGCTGGCCGCGGTGTGGCCGTCGGGATGGGCATGGCATCACGGTGCGCCGTACGAATCGGACTATTTCATGATGATCGTCGGGTTGTACGCCGTGCTTGGGGTGTTTCTGTGCCTGGCCGCGCGCCGCCCGGAAGCCCACACACCTCTGATCTGGTTCGCCGTCTGGTCGAGTGTGGTGCACGCCGCGATCATGGCGGTGCAGGCCGTGCGGGACAGCCACTCGAGGGGGCACCTGTGGGGTGACGTTCCGGCGCTGCTGCTGGCTGCCGCCGTGCTGGCCGTTCTCGTACGCGGGTCAGAGCTTCGACGCCGCGTCCTCGTCGAGTAGCCACACCGTCGCCTCCCGGCCCACGGCGCCCGCGGCGGGGATGTCGACGGGCTTGGCGCCGCCGATCGCGGCGGCCACTGCGTCGGCCTTACCGGAGCCGGACACCACCAGCCATACCTGCCGCGACCGGGTGATCGCCGGGAGTGTCAACGTGATTCGCTTCGGGGGCGGCTTGGGGGAGTCGGGGACCCCGACCACCATCCGTTCAGTCTCCTTGACCGCCGCGGTGTGGGGGAACAGCGAGTTGATGTGTCCTTCGGGGCCCATCCCCAGTAGATGCACGTCGAAGGGGGGTGTGGGCTCGGCACCACCGGCCTCGATCAACACCTGCGAGTAGGCCTCGGCGGCCGCGTCCAGCGCGTCACCGAACTCGCCATCGCTGGCGGCCATCGCGTGCACGTTGGCCGCCGGGATGTCGACGTGGTCGAGCAACGCCGCCCGGGCCTGCTTCTCGTTGCGTTCGTCGTCGTCGCGGGGCACGAATCTCTCGTCGCCCCAGTAGATGTGAACTTTCGGCCAGTCGATCTCATCGCTGCGTTCACCGACTCGTCTGAGTAGGCCGATGCCCGTCCCGCCGCCGGTCAGGACGATGTGCGCCGACCCCCGTTCCTGGATTGCCGAGGCAACGGCGTCCACCAGCCGGTCACCGGCAGCTTCCACCAGAGCCGCTGTGTCGGAGTATCTTTTGATCGTCCGCGTCATCGGTAGATCACCTTGTCCAATCCTGCCAGCGCTTCCCGGTAGATCTCGTCGGCGTCGAGCCTGCGGAGTTCTTCGGCCAGACACTCCGGCACGTCTCTGCGGCCCAGCGGAAGCAGCGCTACCGGCCGGGAAGTGCGGCTCAACGTCGCCGTGACTCCCTCCTGCGGGCGGCTGAGCGTGACGGTCTCCGTGGCGCGGTGGAGTTCGACCTTCAGGGTGCCGACCGCACGGGTGACCTCGCCGTCGATTCGGCTGGCCAGCCACCCGGCCAGGATGTCGAGTGCCGGTTCGGATTGAAGTCCTGACACCACTGCCGACTCGATCGGCTCATGCGGTGGTTCGTCGATCGCCGACGCCAGCAGCGCCCGCCAGTAGGTGATGCGGCTCCACGCGATATCGGTGTCGCCGGGCGCATACCCGGGCAGCCGGCTCTTGATCGCTCCCAACGGCTCGGGGGAGCGGGTGGCGTCTGTGATCCGGCGAATCGCCAATCGGCCCACCGGATCCTGCGACGGCACGTCCGGTGCGGTGGCCGGCCACCACGCCACCACCGGCGTATCGGGCAGCAGGAACGGCAGCACCACGCTGTCGGCATGTTCGGCCAGTTCACCGTGCAGGCGCAGCACCACGACCTCGCCGGCTCCGGCGTCTCGCCCCACACGCAACTCGGCGTCGAGGCGGGTTTCTGAGCCGTCCCCGGGCAGCGTCACGATGACGCGGCACGGGTGTTCGCGGCTGGCGAAGTTGGCCGCTTCGATCGAGTCTTCCAGGGATTCCTCGCAGTCGGGGACGATCACCAGCGTCAGCACCCGGCCGAGGGTCAGCGCGCCCCCTTCCTCGCGTATCCCGGTGATCTTCTTGTTGATCTCGTTGGTGGTGGTATCGGCCAATTCGACGATCATGATCAGGGCCGCCTCCATTCCCGTCCGAGCCGGTGCGCGACCTCATTCGCCGACGGCGGGCCCCAGGTGCCGGCCTCGTAGGGCTCGAGCCTCGCCGATGTCTCATCGTTTCGAGCCCAGTTCTCCAGTACCGGATCGAGTATCTGCCAGGACAATTCGACCTCGGCGTTGACCGGGAACAGGGACGGCTCGCCCAGCAACACGTCGAGGATCAGCCGTTCATAGGCTTCGGGGGAGTCCTCGGCGAACGCCGAACCGTACGAGAAGTCCATGTTGACGTCCCGCACCTCCATGGCGCTGCCCGGCACCTTGGACCCGAAGCGCAAGGTGATGCCCTCGTCGGGCTGGATGCGCAGCACGAGCGCGTTCTTGCCCAGCTCTTCGGTCATCGTGCTGTCGAATGGAAGGTGCGGGGCCCGCTTGAACACCAGCGCGACCTCGGTCACCCTGCGCGCTAGGCGTTTTCCGGTGCGCAGGAAGAACGGCACGCCGGCCCAGCGCCGGGTGTCGACCTCGAGTGTGATGGCGGCGAACGTCTCGGTGGTGGAATCGTGGGCGAAGCCCTCCTCCTCGAGGAGTCCAGGGACTTTCTCGCTGCCCTGCCAGCCCGCCGTGTACTGTCCGCGCGCGGTGGTCTGGCCCAACGGCTGCAGTGGCCGGGTCGCCGAGAGCACCTTGATCTTCTCGGCCTGCAGCTCATGCGGGCTGAAGTTGACCGGCTCCTCCATCGCGGTGAGCGCCAGCAGCTGGATCAAGTGATTCTGGATGACATCGCGTGCGGCGCCGATCCCGTCGTAATACCCTGCGCGGCCGCCCAGTCCGATGTCCTCGGCCATCGTGATCTGGATATGGTCGACGTAGTGCGAATTCCACACGGGCTCGTAGAGTTCGTTGGCGAACCGCAACGCCAGGATGTTCTGGACGGTCTCCTTGCCGAGGTAGTGGTCGATGCGGAACACCGACTCCTCGGGGAACACGCTGTTGACCACCGCGTTGAGCTCACGGGCGCTCTCGAGGTCGTGCCCGAATGGTTTCTCGATGACCACTCGGCTCCAGCTGCCGTCCGTCTGGCTGGCCAACCCGGATTTCTGCAGCTGCTCACACACCACCGGGAAGGCCTTGGGCGGTATGGAGAGATAAAACGCGTGGTTGCCGCCGGTGCCCCGTTCGGCATCGAGCTTTTGGAGCGTCTCCTTGAGCCGCTCGTACGACTCGTCGTCGTCGAATGTGCCCTGCACGAACCGGAAACCCTCGGCGAGGCGGTCCCAGACCTCCTGCCGGAACGGTGTGCGCGCGTGCTGTTTGACCGCCTCGTAGACCACCTGGCCGAAATCCTCGTCCTGCCAGTCCCTGCGGGCGAAACCCACCAGCGCGAAGGACGGCGGGAGCAGACCGCGGTTGGCGAGGTCGTAGATCGCCGGCATGAGCTTCTTGCGGGCAAGGTCTCCGGTCACCCCGAAGATGACTACGCTGCACGGTCCCGGGATTCGGGGCATGCGCTTGTCGCGCTTGTCCCGCAACGGGTTACGCCACGCCTCGGCCATCGGGAGGTCAGCCCTTGGCGCTGTCGAGCTGACCTTGGGTGGCTTCGAGCAGCTCCTGCCACGACTTCTCGAACTTCTCGACGCCTTCCTCTTCGAGCACCCGGAACACGTCGGGAATGTCGATGCCGACCGCGGCCAGCTGGTCGAAGATCTGTTGGGACTCCGCGGCACGGCCGGTGACGGTGTCCCCGGTGACCACGCCGTGGTCGGCGAACGCCTCGATCGTCTTCTCCGGCATCGTGTTCACGGTGTTCGGGGCGACGAGCTCGGTGACGTAGAGGGTGTCGGAGTAGTCGGGGTTCTTCACGCCAGTCGATGCCCACAGCGGGCGCTGAACCCGGGCTCCGGCCGACCCCAGCGCCGAGAAGCGGTCGCCGCCCAGAAACACCTCTTCGTAGGCGGCGTAGGCCAGCCGGGCGTTGGCCACTCCCGCCTTGCCTCGCAGCGCCAGCGCCTCGTCGGTGCCGATCTTGTCGAGTCGCTTGTCGATCTCGGTGTCCACCCGGGACACGAAGAACGAGGCGACCGAATGGATCCGGGACAGATCGTGGCCGGCTTCCTTGGCCTTCTCCAGGCCGGCCAGGTAGGCGTCCATCACCAGGCGGTGCCGTTCCACCGAGAAGATCAGGGTCACGTTGACCGAGATGCCCTCGGCGATGACCGCGGTGATCGCGGGCAGGCCGGCCATCGTGGCGGGGATCTTGATCAGCAGGTTCGGCCGGTCGACGATCTTCCACAGTTCGATGGCCTGCAGGATCGTCTTGTCGGTGTCATGGGCCAGGCGCGGGTCCACCTCGATGGAGACCCGGCCGTCCACGCCGTCGGAGGCCTCGTAGACCTTGGCCAGCACGTCGCAGGCGTTGCGCACGTCATCTGTGGTGACCGTGCGGATGGTGGCGTCGACGTCGGCGCCGCGTTCGGCGAGCTCGGCCAGCTGCGCGTCGTAGGCGTGGCCCTTCGACAGCGCGGCCTGGAAGATCGACGGGTTGGTGGTCACACCGACCACCGACCTGGTGTCGATGAGCTCTTGCAGGTTGCCGGTCTGCAGCCGGTCACGGGACAGGTCGTCGAGCCACACCGACACACCTGCTGCGGCCAGTGCTGCCAAGTTCGGGTTCTGGGTCATGTCAGGTCCTCATCGTGTCTGCTCGGTTCCGACGGTGCGGTCGGTTCGGCTTGACCGCGGTTGCGGTCAATTGGCTATGGTGCGTTCCGCTGCTGCCACCACCGCTTCGGGAGTGAAACCGAACTCGCGGAACAACGTCTTGTCGTCGGCGGATTCGCCGTAGTGCTCGATGGAGATGATCTCGCCGGTGTCGCCGACGAGCTTGTACCAACTCTGCGCCACCGCCGCCTCGATGGCCACCCGTGCCGAGACGTTCGGCGGAAGCACGCGGTCGCGGTACTCCTTGGGCTGGCTCTCGAACCACTCGACACACGGCATCGAGACCACGGCGGCGGTGGTGCCCTTGTCCTTGAGCAGCTTCTGGGCCTCGACGGCGATCTGCAGCTCCGACCCCGTGGCGATCAGGATGACGTCGGCGCTCGTGGCGTCCCCGCCACCGAGCACATAGCCGCCGCGTGCCACCCCGTCGGCGTCGGTGCCCTCCAGCACCGGGATGCCCTGCCGGGTCAGGATGAAACCGACCGGGCCGCTGCCGTTGCCGCGGGCGACGATGCTGCGCCAGGCGTAGGCCGTCTCGTTCGGGTCGCCGGGCCGCACCACCGACAGGTTCGGGATCGCGCGCAGCGCCGCGAGATGCTCGATGGGCTGGTGAGTGGGTCCGTCCTCACCGAGACCGACGGAGTCATGGGTCCAGATATAGATGGTGTCGATGTCCATCAGCGAGGCCAGCCGCACCGCCGGACGCATGTAATCGGAGAACTGCAGGAACGTGCCGCCGAAGGCGCGGGTGGGCCCGTGCAGCACGATGCCGGACAGGATCGCGCCCATGGCGTGCTCACGCACACCGAAGTGCAGCACCCGGCCGTACCAGTCGGCGGTGAAGTCGGCGGTGGAGATCGACGGCGGGCCGAAGGACTTGGCGCCCTTGATGGTGGTGTTGTTGCTGCCCGCCAGATCCGCCGAGCCGCCCCACAGTTCGGGCAGCTTCGGGGCGACGGCGTTGAGCACCTGCCCGAACGCCGCCCGGGTGGCCACCGGCTTGGAACCCGGCTCCCAATAGGTCAGATCGGCGTCCCAGCCCTCGGGCAGTTCCTGTGCGGTCAGCCGGTCGAGCAGCGCCTTGCGCTGCGGCTCGCGCTGCGCCCACGCGTCGAACTCGCGCTGCCACGCCTCGTGCGCCTGTTTGCCGCGGCCCACCAGTTCACGGGTGTGGGTGATGACGTCCTCGCCGACCTCGAACGTCTTGTCCGGATCGAAACCCAGGATCTTCTTGACCTCGGCCACCTCGTCGTCTCCGAGTGCTGACCCGTGGACCCCGCCGGTGTTCATCTTGTTCGGCGCCGGATAACCGATGATGGTCCGGATCGAGATGAACGACGGCTTGTCGGTGACCTTCTTGGCCTCGGCGATCGCCTGCTCGATACCGACGACATTCTCGCCGCCCTCGATCTCCTGGACGTGCCACCCGTAGGCCCGGTACCGGGCCGCGACGTCCTCGGACAGCGCGATGTTGGTGTCGTGCTCGATCGAGATGTGGTTCTTGTCGTAGAACACGATCAGGTTGCCCAGCTGCTGGGTGCCGGCCAGCGAGGACGCCTCACTGGTGACGCCCTCTTCGATGTCGCCGTCGGAGGCGATCACGTAGATGTAGTGGTCGAAGGGACTGGTGCCGGGCGCGGCGTTGGGGTCGAACAGGCCGCGCTCGTAGCGGGCGGCCATCGCCATGCCGACCGCCGAGGCCAGCCCCTGCCCGAGCGGGCCGGTGGTGATCTCCACCCCGGGGGTGTGGCGGAACTCCGGGTGGCCGGGCGTCTTGGACTTGAACGTCCGCAGCGCCTCGATGTCGGAGAGCTCCAGACCGAACCCGCCCAGGTAGAGCTGGATGTAGAGCGTCAGGCTGGAGTGCCCGCAGGACAGGATGAACCTGTCGCGGCCGATCCAGTGCACGTCGCTCGGGTCATGGCGCATCTGCCGCTGGAACAGCGTGTAGGCCAACGGGGCCAGGCTCATCGCGGTGCCCGGGTGGCCGTTGCCGACCTTCTGCACCGCATCGGCGGCCAGCACCCGGACGGTGTCCACCGCCCGCGAATCCAGATCCGTCCAGTCGTCCGGATGGTTGGGCCGGGTCAGGGAAGTGATCTCTTCGATCGTGGTCACGACGCGTGCTCTCCTTGGCTTGGCGGGGGTGTCGACCGCATCAACCACCCTAGTGCGGAACGGACGATCGATCTCATCCCCGGTGCCTGTGAAAATGGACCCTGCAATTTCGGGCTCCGGCCCGGGCGGTCTACCATCCTCTGTAGTAGATGGTCGCTGTGGCATCGGCCCGATGTTGTCCCTGAGGAGTTGGTTGCGTGAGGATTCGCGAAGGCCACCTCGTCGGTGACGTCGCCGGGGGACCGATCCGATTCCGTGACCGCGTGCTCGGCTACATCGGGCTGACCAAGCCGCGGGTGATCGAGCTGCTGCTGGTCACCACCATCCCGGCGATGCTGCTGGCACACCGCGGCACCGTGGACCCGCTGTTGATCTTCAACACGCTCGTCGGCGGTCTGCTGGCCGCGGCGGGTGCCAACACGCTGAACTGCGTCGCCGACGCCGACATCGACAAGAAGATGAAGCGCACCGAGCGCCGGGCGCTGGCGCGGGCGACCGTGCCGCGCAGCCACGCGCTGATCTTCGGACTGGCGTTGTCGGTCACCTCGTTCTTCTGGCTGTGGTGGACCACCAACATGCTGTCGGCGCATCTGGCCGGCGCCACCATCGCGTTCTACGTGCTCGTCTACACACTGCTGCTCAAGCGCCGCACATCGCAGAACGTGGTGTGGGGCGGAGCCGCGGGCTGCATGCCCGTGATGATCGGCTGGTCCGCGGTCACCGGGACGATCCAGTGGCCCGCGCTGGTCATGTTCCTGATCATCTTCTTCTGGACACCGCCGCACACCTGGGCGCTGGCAATGCGCTACAAGGAGGACTACGAGGCGGCCGGTGTGCCGATGCTGCCGGTGGTGGCGACCGAGCAGAAGGTCACCAAGCACATCCTGATCTACACCTGGCTGACTGTCGCGGCCACGCTCGGACTGGCGCTGGCCACCGGCTGGCTGTACGCGGCCGTGGCGATCGTCGCCGGCACCTGGTTCCTGGCAATGGCACACCAGCTCTATGCGGGCGTGCGCCGCGGTGAACCGGTGAAACCGCTGAGGCTGTTCCTGCAGTCGAACAACTATCTGGCGGTCGTGTTCTGCGCTCTGGCCGTCGACTCGGCGCTCGCACTGCCGACCCTGTTCAGCCTCTGACCGTGACCGTGCACGTCTCGCCGGACAATTTCATCCGCGCCGAGACCGACCTGTACTTCGGCAACGTCATCGGCGACGGCGCACTGGGACGCTTCACGCACTTCCGGGACTTCGGGCCGCTGGACAACCAGCTCGTCGTGCGCCAGAACCGGGACACGCTGTATTCAGTCGGCGTGTTTGATCTGGACGCCGGAGCCGTCACCGTCACGCTGCCCGACGCTGGTGCCCGGTTCCGGTCCCTGCAGGTGATCAACCAGGACCACTACGTTCCCACGGTGATCTACACCTCGGGCAGTCACCGCTTCGACCGGGCCGGCATCGGGACCCGGTACGTGATGCTCGCGTTGCGCACGCTCGTCGACCCCGGCGATCCGGCCGATCTCGCCGCCGTGCACGCGCTGCAGGACGGCATCATCGTCGATCAGGCGAGGACCGGCAGCTTCGAAGTGCCGAACTGGGACCCGGTGAGCCAGAAGGCGGTACGTGAGGCATTGGTCGCCCTGTTCGCCACGCTGCCGGACACGCGGGGCATGTTCGGCGCCCAAGATGAGGTGGACCCGGTGCGCCGCTTGATCGGCGCCGCCGCCGCGTGGGGCGGCAACCCGGAGCGTGACGCGCTGTACCTGACGGTCAACCCGGACGCCAACGACGGCAAGACTGTGCACCGGCTCACCGTCGACGACGTCCCGGTGGACGGGTTCTGGTCGATCACGGTCTACAACGCCGAGGGCTACTTCACCCCGAACCCGGCCGGCGCGTACTCGGTGAACAACGTCACCGCCGTCACAGACGCCGACGGTGCCGTGACGATCCAATTCGGGGGATCGGGTGAATCCGGCGCCGAAGGCGCGATCAATCACCTGCCCGTCACGGCGGGCTGGAACTACCTGGTGCGGTTGTACCGGCCGCGACCGGAGATCCTCGACGGGTCGTGGATCTTCCCGGCCGCCGAGCCCGTCTAGGGAATCAGAACTACCGAACCGACTGTTTTGCGGCCCTGCAGGTCGCGGTGGGCCTGCTCGGCCTCCCGCAGCTCATACCGGTGGCTGACGGTGACCTCCAAAGTGCCGTCGGCGATGGCGGTGAGCAGTTCGCCTGCGCGCCAGGAGAATTCGTCTGGTGTCCGGGTGTAGTGCGCGAGGTTCGGCCGGGTCAGGAACACCGATCCGGCCGCATTGAGCCGTTGCGGGTCGACCGGGGGAACGGGCCCACTGGCCGCACCGAACAGGGCCAGTGTGCCGCGCACCGCCAGGCTGGCCAGGCTGGCCTCGAACGTCGACGCGCCGACCCCGTCGTACACCGCGGCCACCCCGTCGCCGTCGGTGAGTTCGCGGATCCGCGCGCCGAACGCCTGCGGATCGTCGGGGTAATCGAGGACCTCGACCGCTCCGGCGCGCCGGGACAGCTCGGCCTTCTTCGGGGTCGACACCGTCGTGATCACCGACGCCGCCAGGCTGGTCGCCCACTGCGTCAGGATCAGCCCGACCCCGCCCGCGCCGGCGTGCATCAGCAGCGCGTCGCCTTGCGCCACCTCGTAGGTCGACTTGATCAGGTAGTGCGCGGTCATGCCTTTGAGCAGGGCAGAGGCGGCCACTTCAGGTGCCACGCCATCGGGCACGTAGGCCACGAAATCGGCCGGCGCCAGCGTGTACTCGGCGTACGCGCCGAGCGATTTGTCGGTCACCACACGGTCGCCGACGTTCAGGGCGGCCACGCCCTCACCGACGGCCTCGATGATGCCGCACACCTCGTTGCCGACGACGAACGGCACCTCCCGGGGGTAGAGACCCGACCGGAAGTAGGTGTCGATGAAGTTGACGCCGATCGCCTCGGCCCTGATCAGCACCTGCCCCGGCCCAGGGGTGGGCTGCGGCCGCTCGACGAAGGACAGGACTTCGGGTCCGCCGATCTCGGCGACTTCGATGGCGTGCATGCTGTCTATCATCCACTCGTCATGAAACTCGTCCGCCCCGACGTCTTCCACCCGCGCATCGTGTTCGCCGGCTGCGCGGCGCTGCCCGAGGGTGACGGCGACGACGCCGGCCTCGTCGCCGCGTTGAGGGCCCGGGGGCTGCACGCCCGGTGGGCATCCTGGGACGATCCGGCCACCGCGAACGCCGACCTGGTGATCCTGCGGGCCACCTGGGACTACACCGACCGGCTCGACGATTTCCTCGCCTGGACTCGGCGGGTCGCGCATCTGCTGAACCCGCCGGAAGTGGTGGCCTGGAACGCCGACAAGCGCTATCTGGCCGACCTGGCCGCGGCCGGGGTGCCGACGGTGCCCAGCGCGTTCTTCGCACCGGGGGAGCCGGTGACCATCCCAGCCGGTGAGGTGGTGGTCAAGCCGTCGGTGGGCGCCGGATCGGTGGGTGCGCTGCGCTTCACCGACGCCGCCCGGGCCCGCGCCCACGCCGTGTCCCTGCACGCGGCCGGGCGTACCGCGCTGGTGCAGCCGTATGACCGGCGGATCAGCGCCGGCGAGACCGCCCTGGTGTTCCTGGGCGGCGAGCAGTCCCATGCGTTCACCAAGGCGCCGATGCTGCCCGCGCCGGGGCAGTCGCCGGTCTTCGACGAGTCAGGCACCTACGCCGAGGAGACGCTGTGCCCCGCCGATCCGGATTTCGAGCTGTGGGACCTCGGCCGCGCCGCGTTGGCCGCGGCCGCGGCTCGGGTCGGGTTGACGGCGTCGGAGCTGCTGTATGCGCGGGTCGACCTCATCGGCGGTGGCGACGATCCGCGGTTGCTCGAGCTCGAGTTGGTGGAACCGTCCCTGGGCTGGCGCCAGCTGCACGGGGCGGACCGCAAGCGCCAGGAACGCCGGTTCGCGCTGGCCGTGGAGTCAGCGCTGGAGCGCCTCGGGCTCGGTCCGCTCTCGCATCGACGCCCATAGCGCCGCAGTGGCGGCGGTGCACGCCGCAGCACCCGCGACGTGCAGGGCGACCAGAGCCTCGGGCACCCCGGTGAAGAACTGGATCGCCCCCAGCGTCCCCTGCGCGGCCACCAGGACCACCACGACACCGAGACGTTTCATGACCTCCCGCGACGCGCGCACGGCGAGCAGACCGAAACCCAGGCCCACCAGCAGCGACAGATAGGCGACCAAGAGCGAGGAGTGCATGTGCACCAGCGTGGTGATCTCCACCTGCAGCCGCGGCACCGGCCGCTCCAGGCTTTTGTCCCCGGCGTGCGGGCCGGCGCCGGTGACCATCGTTCCGGTGACCAGCACCGCGGCCAGCGTCAGGCCGGACAGCGCGGTCAGCTGCCGCAACGGCTTCGGCGCCCGTGTGACCACCACGCCGTCGTCCGGTTCCCCGATCTTGACGTACAGAAGCACCGCCAGCCAGACCATCGCCATCGACACCAGGAGGTGGATCGCGACCGTCCACCACAGCAGGCCGGTGAGCACGGTGATGCCCCCGATGATCGCCTGCGCCACCGTCGAGGCGGGCATCAGCCAGGCGTAGATCAATACTTCGCGGCGGCGCCGGGCGCGCATGACGGCCAGCACGGCCGCCGCGGCGGTGAACACCACCAAAAACGTCAACAGCCGGTTGCCGAATTCGACCGCCTGGTGGATACCGGCGACCTCGGCGTGCGGGACCGGGGTGAAGCTGCCCGGGAAGCACTGCGGCCAGGTCGGACACCCGAGGCCCGACGCGGTGACCCGCACGATGGCCCCGGTCACGGCGATGCCGCCCTGGGTCAGGATCACGGCGGCGGCGATAAGGCGCTGAACCCGAAGGCTGGGTTCGGGCAGCAGGTCGACCAGCCGCAGGAAGAGTCGTCCGACGGGCACGCTCCGATGGTAGAGCGTCGTTAACTACACCTCGTAGTAGGGGCGGGTCGTGTGACGCGCGTGGCTGAACGGCTCAGGTGAAGCGGAACCAGCGCAACGCGCAGAGCGCCCCGACGGCACCCCACACCGCGAGTACGGCCAAGCCGAACCAGTCCATCGATGACGTCATCGCCTGGGACAGCGCCTCGGTCAGCGCGCCGGACGGCGTCAGGCGTGCCACCCACTGCACCGCCGACGGCACCATCCCGCCTTCCAGGGTGAGCGCGCCCAGTCCGGCGAAGACGAACCACAGCAGGTTCGCCACGGCGAGCACGATCTCGGCGCGCAGGGTGCCGCCGAGCAGCAGGCCCAGCGCAGCGAACACCGCGGTCCCCAGCGCGATGATCATCGCGCCGAGCGCCAGACCGGCCAGCGGCGGACGCCATCCCAGGGCGAAGCCGATGGCGCCGAACAGGATCGCCTGCAGGAACACCACCGCGACCACCGCCAGCGACTTGCCGGCGATGATGCCCCACACCGGCAGCGCGGTCGCGCCGAGCCGCTTGAGCGCGCCGTAGCGCCGGTCGAACGCGACCGCGATCGCCTGCCCGGTGAACGCCGTGGAGATCACCGCGAGCGCCATGATGGCCGGGACGAACGTGTCGGCCCGGTTCGCCCCGAAGTCACCCAGCGGCAGCAGCGTCATCCCGACCAGCAGCGTGATCGGGATGAACATGGTCAGCAACAGCTGTTCGCCGTTGCGCAGCAGCAGGCGCAACTCCAGCCCGAACTGCGCGGCCAGCATCTTCGGGATCGGTGCTGGACGCGGATCGGGGGTGAACGTGCCCGGGGCGAAACGGTTTCCCGTCGTCATTTGCGCAACTCCCGCCCCGTCAGATCGAGGAAGACGTCTTCCAGGCTGCGTTGTTCGACCCGCATGTCGGTGGCCAGCACGTCCAGCCGCGCGCACCACGCGGTCACGGTGGCCAGCACCTGCGGGTCGATGTGTCCCTCGACGAGGTACTCGCCCGGCGCGGTCTCGGAGGCTCGGTAGTTCTCGGGCAGCGCGGCGATCAACAGCGAGAGGTCGAGCATGCGGGGCGCGCGGAAGCGCAGCTGGTTCTCGGCTCCGCTGCGCATGAGCTCGGCGGGAGTACCGGTGGCGACCGCCGCGCCATGGTCGATGATCAGGATCCGGTCGGCCAGTTCCTCGGCCTCGGCAAGCTGGTGGGTGGTCAACACCACCGTGACGCCGTCGCGGCGCAGCGCGTCGATCAGCTCCCACACCACCAGCCGGGCGTGGGCGTCCATGCCGGCGGTGGGCTCGTCGAGGAAGACCAGTTCGGGACGGCCGACGACCGCGCAGGCGAGCGCGAGCCGCTGCTGTTGTCCCCCGGAGAGCCGCCGGTAGGTCGTGCGGGCCGAATCGGTGAGTCCCAGCGTGTCCAGTAGCCACTGCGGGTCGAGCGGGTCGGCGGCGTAGGACGCGACGAGGTCGAGCATCTCGCCCGCGCGGGCCGCCGGATAGGCGCCGCCGCCCTGCAGCATCACGCCGGTACGGGCGCGCACCTCGGCGTTGTCGGCGACCGGGTCCAGGCCCAGGATCCTGATCGAGCCGGCGTCGGGCCTGATGAAGCCCTCGCACATCTCCACCGTCGTGGTCTTGCCGGCGCCGTTGGGCCCGAGCAGGGCGAAGACCTCGGCGGCCCGCACGTCGAGGTCGAGCGAGGCGACGGCCGTCGTTGCTCCATATCGCTTGCTGACCCCGCGCAACTGCACCGGGGGGGAAGGTACGGAGGTCACGGGGTCTCAGCGTAGGCGTCGGGTTTGGCGCGCGGTGGCGGCGGTGGCGGTGATGCCTCGCCGTCCGCGCCGTCGGAGCGGACGCGCCAGGGCAACCTCCGATAGGTCAGCGCCACCAGGATCAGCAGGATCACCGTGCTTGCCACGGTCGCCAGCGCAATCTGAAACAGTGCGAACCGGTCGCCGTTGGCGGTGGGCCCGAAAATCCCGACCACCAGCGTGACGGCGATGGCCGCGGCGCGGAACCGTGGGCGGGTGGCCCAGGCGGCCAGCGGGATGATCGCCCACAGCACGTACCAGGGCTGCACCACCGGGAACAGCAGCAGTGTGGCTCCGAGCGCGACGCCGAGTCCGCCGACGGGGTGCAGCCGACCGCGCAACACCGCCAACAGCAGCCACAACACGATGACCGCGATCAGTGTCACGCCGATCGCGCGCGTCAGTGCCAGCACCGCGGTGGTGTGGTCGCCGAGCCCGAGCAGGATGCCGACCTGGCCTGTGCCCAGCGCCAGCAGGGTCGGTGGAGACATCCAACTGCGCACCACGTTGGCGGTGCCGAGCGTGAACAGCCAGCCGAAGCCCAGCCCGCTGGCCCAGCCGATGAGCGCCATCACCGCCAGGCTGACCGTCCCGAGCGAGGCGCTCGCGATCAGGAAGGCCTTGACGGTGCCGCCCCAGCGGTGGGCCAGTGCCATCGCCACGAAGCCGAGCGCGAGCAGCGACGGCAGCTTCACCTGCGACGACAGCGTGATCAGCACGGCGCCGGTGACGAGCATCGCCAGCGGATACCAGCGGGCCCACTGCTCCTTTCCGCGCGGCCACGTCAGCGGGCGGGGCAGCAACGGGGTGGCCGCGTCCACGCCGCGTAGCGCGAACTCGGTGCCCGCCAGCATCAGGCCCAGCATCAGCGCCTCGTTGTGGATGCCCGCCACCAGATGCATGATCAGCAGCGGGTTGGCCGGACCCAGCCAGAGCGCGCTGACCTCGGCGACGCCGCAGCGCCGGGCCAGGCGCGGGGTGGCCCACACGATCATGCCCACACCGAGTAGCACGACCAGCCGGTGGAAGAGCACCGCCTCGACGATGTTCTCCCCGGTCAGGCGCGAGATGCCACGGCCGATCCACAGGAACAGCGGCCCGTACGGCGCCGGGGTCTCCCGCCACATGCTCGGCACCGACAGGGTGAAGACGTGACCGAGGCCCAGTCCGGGAGCGGGACCGACCTTGTACGGGTCGTTGCCCTGCAGCGAGATCTCACTCTGGGCGAGATAGGAGTAGACGTCCTTGCTGTACATCGGCGGCGCGATCAGCAGCGGCAGTACCCACAGCAGCAGTGTCCGGTCGAGCTGGCTGCGCGTCATCTTGCGGGGGCCCAGCGCGAACCGGCCCAGCATCAGCCACGCCAGCGCCATCATCACCGCGCCCGTGGTCGTCATCGTCAACGACACCGTCTGGATACGCGACGGCAAGTTGAGCAGCCGGACCCCGAAGGTGGGGTCCTGCACCACCGGCCGGGCGCCGGCGCCCAGCGCGCCGATGGCCATCAGCACCGTGCCGGTGGCGCCGAAGATGCGGGTGCGGTGCATCGCGGCCACCTCGGCGGCGGTCAGCGGGCTGCCGACCGTCCGCTCGTCACCGTGCCAGCGGGCGATCGACGAGCTGAGGGAGTGCTCGCGGGCTGCCACGATGGCAGCGTAGCGGGCGGTTATTCCCCCAAAGCGCGACGACGTGTGTGAGAATTCCGACCCGGCTGCTAAGGGTGCCCTTGCTAGACCCGCCCCTTGAATTGCGTCACACTGGTGTTGTGAAAATCCGTCCGCACAGCTCGGAGGCGCCGGCATCGGCGCCTTCTTTTGCTGCCGACGGTCACACCCGGGGCGCCATCATCAGGCTGCTGCTCGAGTCCGGTCCGATCACCGCCGGCCGCATCGGTGAGCGGCTGGGCCTGTCGGCGGCCGGTGTGCGCAGACATCTCGACGCACTCATAGAGGCGGGGGAAGCGCAGGCCCAGGCTGCGGCGGCCTGGCAGCATGCGGGCCGGGGCCGGCCCGCCAAGCGCTATCAGCTCACCGCGGCCGGTAAGGCGAAGTTGGAGCACTCCTACGACGATCTCGCTTCGGCGGCCATGAGGCAGCTCCGGGAGATCGGCGGTGACGACGCGGTACGGACCTTCGCCCGCCGCCGCATCGACGCCATCCTCGCCGACGTGGACCCGGTGGGCGATGCGGCGTCCGACGGGGAGGTGGAGGCCGTGGCGGACAGGATCGCCGAAGCCCTCAGCGGGGCCGGATATGCGACCACCACCGCCAAGGTCGGCGGCCCGGTGCGCGGAGTGCAGATCTGTCAGCATCACTGCCCGGTGTCGCACGTCGCCGAGCAGTTCCCCGAGCTGTGCGAGGCCGAACAACAGGCGATGGCCGAGGTGCTGGGCACCCACGTGCAGCGGCTCGCGACCATCGTCAACGGCGACTGTGCCTGTACCACCCACGTGCCGCTGGTGCCGGCCGAACGCTGAGACAACGAACGCTTAAGACAACGGACAACAGGAAATCTTCGGCACACAGCCCGCGCCGAAGCCATCACACGAGCAAAAGGAGTGTGTCGCAATGACACTCACACCGGAGGCGTCAGTCTCTAAGCCGGAGGCCTTGACCCAGGAGGAGGCCATCGCCTCGCTGGGTAAGTACGGCTACGGCTGGGCTGACTCTGACGTCGCGGGCGCCAGCGCACAGCGCGGGCTGTCCGAAGCGGTGGTCCGCGACATCTCGGCGAAGAAGAGCGAGCCCGAGTGGATGCTCGACATCCGCTTGAAGGCCCTGCGCACCTTCGGCAAGAAGCCGATGCCGAGCTGGGGTTCCAACCTCGAGGGCATCGACTTCGACAACATCAAGTACTTCGTGCGCTCCAGCGAGAAGCAGGCCGCCACGTGGGACGACCTGCCGGCCGACATCAAGAACACCTACGACAAGCTGGGCATCCCGGAAGCCGAAAAGCAGCGCCTGGTCTCCGGTGTCGCCGCCCAGTACGAGTCTGAGGTCGTCTACCACTCGATCCGCGAGGACCTCGAGGCCCAGGGCGTGATCTTCCTGGACACCGATACCGCTCTCAAAGAGCACCCGGAGCTGTTCAGGGAGTACTTCGGCACGGTGATCCCGGCCGGGGACAACAAGTTCTCCGCGCTGAACACCGCCGTGTGGTCGGGCGGGTCGTTCATCTACGTCCCGCCCGGGGTGCACGTCGACATCCCGTTGCAGGCCTACTTCCGCATCAACACCGAGAACATGGGTCAGTTCGAGCGGACGTTGATCATCGTCGACGAGAACGCCTACGTGCACTACGTCGAGGGTTGTACGGCGCCGATCTACAAGAGCGACTCGCTGCACAGCGCCGTCGTCGAGATCATCGTCAAGCCCGGCGGGCGCTGCCGCTACACGACCATTCAGAACTGGTCGAACAACGTCTACAACCTGGTCACCAAGCGCGCCCGCGCCGAGGCCGGCGCCACCATGGAGTGGGTTGACGGGAATATCGGCTCCAAGGTCACCATGAAATACCCGGCGGTGTGGATGACCGGTGAGCACGCCAAGGGCGAGGTGCTCTCGGTCGCGTTCGCCGGTGAGGGCCAGCACCAGGACACCGGCGCCAAGATGCTGCATCTGGCGCCCAACACGTCGAGCAACATCGTGTCCAAGTCGGTGGCCCGCGGTGGCGGCCGCGCCTCCTACCGCGGCCTCGTGCAGGTCAACAAGGGGGCGCACGGATCACGCTCCTCGGTGAAATGCGATGCGCTGCTGGTTGACACCGTCAGCCGCTCCGACACCTATCCGTACGTCGACATCCGCGAGGACGACGTGACGATGGGACACGAGGCCACGGTGTCCAAGGTCAGCGAGGACCAGATGTTCTATCTGATGAGCCGCGGTCTGACCGAGGACGAGGCCATGGCGATGGTGGTGCGCGGCTTCGTCGAGCCGATCGCCAAGGAACTCCCGATGGAGTACGCACTCGAGCTCAACCGGCTGATCGAGCTGCAGATGGAAGGCGCGGTCGGCTAGATATGGGCAATCTGACTCAGGCAGTCGAGGGTTCGGCCCTCGCTGCCGTCAACAAGGGCGAGCTGTTCTCGTCGTTCGACGTCAACGCGTTCGAGGTGCCCGGCGGGCGCGACGAGATCTGGCGGTTCACACCTCTGAAGCGGCTGCGCGGCCTGCACGACGGCTCCGCGACCCCGACCGGGTCGGCCGGGATCGCGGTCTCCGAACGTCCCGGCGTGACGGTGCAGACCGTCGCGCGCGGCGACGAGCGTCTCGGACAGGCCGGCGTGCCGTCTGATCGTGTTGCCGCCCAGGCATTCTCGTCGTTCGATACGGCGACCATCGTGACCGTCGCACGCGACACCGAGATCGCCGAACCGATCGAGATCGGCATCACCGGACCCGGTGAGGGCAAGGTCGCCTACGGGCACCTGCAGATCCGTGTCGAAGAGCTCTCCCGCGCGATCGTCGTCGTCGACCTGAGGGGAAGCGGTACCTACGCCGACAACGTCGAGATCATCGTCGGAGACTCCGCCGGCCTGGGCATCATCTGGATCGCCGACTGGGCTGACGACACCGTGCATGTCAGCGCGCACCACGCCCGGCTGGGCAAGGACGCGGTGCTGGGACACGTCAACGTGACTCTCGGCGGCGACGTCGTCCGGACCACAGCGAACGTGCGGTATGACGCCCCCGGTGGGGATGCCAAGATGCTCGGCACGTATTTCGCCGACGACGGACAGCACTTCGAGGCCCGGCTGCTCGTCGACCACTCGCAGCCCAACTGCAAGTCCGACGTGCTGTACAAGGGCGCGCTGCAAGGCGATCCGGACTCGAAGAAGCCGGACGCGCACACCGTCTGGGTGGGTGACGTGCTCATCAGGGCCGAGGCCACCGGCACCGACACCTTCGAGGTGAACCGCAACCTGGTCCTCACCGACGGTGCCCGCGCGGACTCGGTACCGAACCTGGAGATCGAGACCGGCGAGATCGTCGGCGCCGGGCACGCCAGTGCCACCGGGCGTTTCGACGACGAGCAACTGTTCTACCTGCGGGCGCGCGGCATTCCCGAGGACCAGGCCCGCCGCCTGGTGGTGCGCGGCTTCTTCAACGAGATCATCGCGAAGATCGCCGTCCCCGCCGTGCGTGAGCGCCTGACCGAAGCAATCGAACGAGAACTAGCAATCACGGAATCGAGAACCTCGTAGCCATGACCACACTGGAAATCAAGGACCTGCACGCATCGGTCTTCACGCCGGAAGGCGAAGAAGTGCCGATCCTCAAAGGGGTCAACCTGACCGTGAAGTCAGGCGAGACGCATGCCGTGATGGGCCCGAACGGCTCGGGCAAGTCCACGCTGTCCTACGCGATCGCCGGCCACCCCAAGTACACCGTCACTTCCGGGTCCATCACCCTCGACGGCGAGGACGTGTTGGAGATGAGCATCGACGAGCGTGCTCGAGCGGGCCTCTTCCTGGCGATGCAGTACCCGGTCGAGGTACCCGGCGTGTCGATGTCGAACTTCCTGCGCACGGCAGCCACCGCGGTGCGCGGCGAGGCACCGAAGCTGCGGCACTGGGTCAAAGAGGTCAAGGGCGCGATGGGCGACCTCGACATCGACCCCTCCTTCGGGGAACGCAGTGTCAACGAAGGCTTTTCGGGTGGTGAGAAGAAGCGCCACGAGATCCTGCAGCTCGGCCTGCTCAAGCCCAAGATCGCGATCCTCGACGAGACCGACTCAGGTCTGGACGTCGACGCGCTGCGCGTGGTCAGCGAGGGCGTGAACCGCTACAAGGAGGCCGAGAACGGCGGCGTGCTGCTGATCACGCACTACACCCGGATCCTGCGCTACATCCAGCCGCAATTCGTGCACGTGTTCGTCGGCGGCCGCATCATCGAGTCGGGTGGGCCGGAATTGGCCGACGAGCTCGAAGAGAACGGTTACGAGCGCTTCACCCAGGCTGCTGCCGCAGGGGCCTGACATGACGGCCGCCAAGACCCTGGACATCGCCGCGATCCGTGCCGATTTCCCGATCCTGAGCCGGGTCATGCGCGGCGGAAACCAGCTGGCGTACCTCGATTCCGGGGCGACGTCGCAGAAGCCGCTCGCCGTGCTCGACGCCGAGCGTGGGTTCCTGCTCACCTCCAACGGCGCGGTGCACCGCGGCGCGCACCAGCTGATGGAGGAGTCCACCGACGCCTACGAGCAGGGCCGCGAGGACATCGCCGCATTCGTCGGCGCGGACTCCGACGAGCTGGTGTTCACCAAGAACGCGACCGAGGCGATCAACCTGGTGGCGTATGCGCTGGGGGACAGACGGTTCGAGCGTGCCGTCGGACCCGGCGACGTCATCGTCACCACCGAGCTCGAGCACCACGCCAACCTGGTGCCGTGGCAGGAACTGGCCCGGCGCACCGGCGCGACCCTGCGCTGGTACGGCGTCACCGACGACGGCCGCATCGATCTCGACTCTCTGGCACTCGACGATCGGGTGAAGGTTGTTGCGTTCAGCCATCATTCGAACGTCACCGGGGCCGTTGCCCCGGTGGCGGAACTTGTCGCGCGCGCCAAGGCGGTCGGTGCGCTGGTACTGCTGGACGCCTGCCAGTCGGTGCCGCACCAACCCGTCGACTTCCATGCCCTCGGCGTGGACTTCGCGGCGTTCTCGGGGCACAAGATGCTGGGTCCCACCGGTATCGGCGTGCTCTATGGCCGGCGCGACCTGCTCGATGCGATGCCGCCGCTTCTGACCGGCGGCTCGATGATCGAGACGGTCACCATGGAGGCGACCACCTACGCGCCCGCACCGCAGCGGTTCGAGGCCGGAACGCCGATGACCTCGCAGGTGGTCGGACTGGCCGCGGCTGCACGGTATCTGGATGCCCTCGGCATGCCCGTCGTGGAAGAGCACGAGCGGGATCTGGTGGCTCGGGCCCTGGCCGGACTGTCGGCAATCGACGGTGTCCGGATCATCGGGCCGGCCACGATGGACGGTCGCGGGTCACCGGTGTCGTTCGTGGTGGACGGTGTGCACGCCCACGACGTCGGGCAGGTGCTCGACGACGACGGTGTGGCGGTCCGCGTCGGCCACCACTGCGCGTGGCCGCTGCACCGCCGGTTCGGCATCGCCGCCACCGCGCGCGCGTCCTTCGCGGTGTACAACACCGAGGACGAGGTGGATCGGCTCGTCGCGGGTGTCCGCCGGGCGGTGGAGTTCTTCGATCCGGCGGGCCGGAGCGACGCGGCCCGGGGATTGCGTTGAGGATCTGAGACGTGCGCCTCGAGCAGATCTACCAGGAAGTGATCCTGGATCACTACAAGCACCCGCACCATCGCGGTCTGCGTGAGCCGTTCGACGCCGAGGTGCATCACGTGAACCCCACGTGTGGGGACGAGGTGACGCTGCGGGTGGCGCTCTCCGAGGACGGCGAGACCGTCAACGACATCTCCTACGACGGCCAGGGCTGTTCGATCAGTCAGGCGTCGACGTCGGTGCTCACCGATCAGGTGATCGGGCAGACGGTCGGGGATGCGCTCAAGACGGTGGCCGCGTTCTCGGAGATGGTGTCGTCGCGGGGCAAAATAGAGGGCGATGAGGACGTGCTCGGCGACGGTGTCGCCTTCGCCGGGGTGGCCAAGTACCCGGCACGGGTGAAATGCGCGCTGCTGGGCTGGACGGCTTTCAAGGCCGCGCTGGCGCAGGCCCACGGCCCCGAGAATTCTGAGGAGAATTCATGAGTGAAACCACAGCGGGCGACGAGTTGCTCGCCGAAGTCGAAGAGGCCATGCGCGACGTCGTCGACCCCGAACTCGGGATCAACGTCGTCGATCTGGGCCTGGTCTACGGGATCAACCTGGAGGCCGGCGATTCCGGCCCCGTCGCGCTGATCGACATGACGCTGACCTCGGCGGCATGCCCGTTGACCGACGTGATCGAAGACCAGTCCCGCACCGCGCTGGTGGGCGCCGGCCTGGTCGACGAGATCCGGATCAACTGGGTGTGGAACCCGCCGTGGGGTCCGGACAAGATCACCGAGGACGGTCGCGAGCAGCTGAGGGCGCTCGGCTTCACCGTCTAGGTCCGCCTGCCGGCGCAGTCGCGCACAATCGGGGCGTGATCGTCTTTCCGGCGTTCGTGTGGCGAGGTGGCTTTGTCCGCCGTGCACTGATCGCCGGCGGAGTCCTCGGAGTCGGCGTCGGCGTCCTTGCCGGGCTCGACTCGGGTTCGGTCGTCGTCGGGCTCATCGTCTTCACGGTCGTCGGTACGGTGTACGGCATCTGGACGGCCCGCCGGATGGCCCGGTACTGGCCCCGGTCAGCGCGCATCAGCGCGCAAGAGCGGGTGATGGTGGTCGGCGCTGTCCGCCGTGGCGCGCGGATGGTGGATGGGCGCCTGGCCGATGCCGCCGCCGAATACCGCGATGGCCTGCACGCGGCCGCCCGCGCCGCCCGGCCGCTGCGATGGGTGATTCGCCTCGTCCTCGTGGTCGCCGTGGGCACCGCATTGTGGGACGCGGCCTACGGATCGTGGGGCAGTGCCGTGGCCTCCGTGCTGTATCTGGTGGCGTTGGCGGTCGAGACGCTCTGGTGGCCCCGCCGTCGGTTTGTCCTGCTGTGCAACGCCGATCGGGCGACTTGCTCCTCACGTGACGGCAATTGCCGGAGTTCTTGACGCGGCGTGTCTGCACGCGCGAAACGCTCCCTTTTCCTGCGTCTTTCGTGTTCACCGCACGGAGCGCCCGAAAACTCTGGCAAACTTGAGCGGTTGCGCTGTAATTGCAGCTAATGACTGCACCGTTCGGCTGAAGTGACTTTTTAACGCGATTGCACTTTCCGGCCGAAAAGCCTTTTCGTTCGAAAACGAGCGCGTCCGTTGAGGTTTCGCTAACGTTTGCTCCGCACACCGCTGTGATCGGGAGGGGAGCAGAGACGAGGGTGTCTTTTCAGCTCAAGGCTCTACGTTCATGAATGGCAGTCACACTCCGCTAATCGATTGCATTCGCTCCTTTCGGACGCAAATCGATCGGGAATTCGTAATTTCTTCATTTCCTGTTTCCTGTGACGAGAATGGATGTCCGGTGATGAGTCAGCGTCGTGGTAATGGTGTGCGCAGATGCGGTCGCAAACATTGGCTGGCCGGGGGCGTGATGGTTGCCGGGCTTGGCGCCGCCATGATGACCGGCGCGGCAGGCGCATCGGCGAGCGCCGACGCAGAAAGCTCAGCGGGCAGCTCGGTGTCGACGGAGACTACCGACGGTCCGAAGGCAGGCGTGGCTACCGCCGACAAGGACACCGCGACGACGGACGGCGCTGCCGACCACGACGCCGACGACAGGGGCGTCGACCACGACACCGATGACGAGGCCGTCGATCAGGACGATGGCGCGGCGGCTGACGACGTGGACGGCGAAGCGGTCAACGGCACCGATGACGTCTTCGACAACGAGGACACCGGTACCGACGACGGCACCGGCGGTGACCACATCGGCACCGACGCCGGTGATGACCACCAGACTTCCGGAGACGGGGGAGCCCTCGACGAGAACCCTGTCGATGACTCGTCACACGCAGCGGACGGCGCGGTCGTTGTCGGCGCAGAGCGCGATGCGGACCGTGCGCCGAAGCCGGATCCCGCGCTTGTCGAACGGAACCGCGACGGTGGAGCCCCACAGGCCGAGATCGCGAAGACCGTCCAACCGGTCACCGAGGCAGTCACCCTGCGTACCGCAGCAGCGGCCGTCGAGGTCGATCCGGTGCTCGTCGCGGCCGCCACCAGCACCAAGGTGACGTGGGGATCGATGATCGTCGACTGGATGTATTCCATCGGCATCCGCAGCAAGAAGATGGGCACCGACTGGCTCGACATCCCGGTGTCGAAGGCCACCGCAGCCCGATGGCTGGTTCGGCGGTCGGTGATCTACCGCAACGTCGTGATCCCGCAGCCTGGCAATCCGGCGAACCCGAAACTGCTGTGGGAGACCAATTTCTCCAGCATGGACGAGGCGCTGCGCTACTGGGGGCTGCAGACCGGGCGGTGGGGACAGTCGGCGGGGGAGAACCAGTACTACACCGACGGCGACAACGTCTACATCGACGCTGCGGGCAACCTCGTCATCGAGGCCCATCGCGAAGCCGCCCCGGACCGGCTGGGCGCGCCGAACAACTACACGTCTGCACGTGTGGTGACCATGGGGAAGCAGTCCATCGGCGTCGGGACCCGGGTCGTCGCACGCATCCAGATGCCGGGCACCTTGGGCGTGCTGCCGGCGTTCTGGTCGGTCGGGCTGGAACCGGGCCACGAATACGACTGGCCGCGCCAGGGCGAGATCGACATCGTCGAGATCCCCGGCATGGGTACCCCGGATTCGCGCACCACGTGGACCGGCAACATCCACGGCCCGGCGAAGACCGACAACAACCTCGACGTGAAGTTGCACGGCGTCGACGCCGAACTCGGGGTCGACCTGTCACAGGGCTTCCACGACTACGGCATGGACTGGCATCCCGACCGCATCGTCTGGCACGTCGACGGTGTCGAGGTGGGCCGGATCACCAAGATTCAGTACGAGGCGCTAGGCGGGGACTGGACCCCGTTCTCCGGCGCATGGGAGCACTACCTGATCCTCAACGTCGCGGTCGGGAACCCGTGGACCGGGGATCCGGACCCGAACGCACCGTTTCACGCGCAGATGAAGGTGGACTGGGTGAAGGCATACGCTCTTTAGCAGCACGCCGCACCGTCGAAGGAACACACCAGCCGACAGGAACGTTGAGGTACACGTGGCTACCAAGGACATCACCGCACAACAGTTCAACGACACCATCAACGACAACGAGATCGTCCTGGTGGACTTCTGGGCCTCGTGGTGCGGGCCGTGTAAGGCATTCGCGCCCACGTTCGCTGCGTCGTCGGAGAAGCACCCCGACGTCGTCTACGTCAAGGTCGACACCGAGGCCGAGCAGCAGCTCGCCGCCGCGGCCGACATCCGCTCGATCCCGACGCTGATGGCGTTCAAGAAGGGCAAGTTGGTGTTCAACCAGGCAGGCGCGCTGCCGCCCGCCGCCCTGGAGGACCTCGTCCAGCAGATCAAGGACTTCGACGTCGACGCCGCGATCGCCGCCCAGGACAACGGTCAGAGCTGATCCGCCCCGCGTTAGGGTGCATGCCGTGACCGATGGTGACGGCTTCGTCCTGGTGGAACACCCGCGGCCCGGGGTCGCACTGGTGACGCTGAACCGCCCCGAGCGGATGAACTCGATGGCGTTCGACGTGATGGTGCCGCTCAAGGCGGCGCTGGACGAGATCACCTACGACAACGACGTCCGCGTCGTGGTCCTCACCGGCGCAGGCGCCGGGTTCTCCTCCGGTGCCGATCACAAGTCAGCCGGCTCCGTGCCGCCTGTGGAGGGTCTGACCCGGCCCGCCTTCGGCTTGCGGTCGATGGAGGTGCTCGACGAGGTGATCCTGGCGCTGCGACGGCTGCACCAGCCGGTCATCGCGGCCGTCAACGGCGCCGCGATCGGAGGCGGCCTGTGCCTGGCGCTGGCCGCCGACATCCGGGTGGCGTCCACCGATGCGTACTTCCGGGCCGCCGGCATCAACAACGGCCTGACGGCCAGCGAGTTGGGCTTGAGCTACCTGCTGCCGCGGGCGATCGGATCCTCTCGAGCGTTCGAGATCATGCTGACCGGTCGTGACGTCGACGCCGAGGAGGCCGAGCGCATAGGACTGGTCTCGCGCCGGGTTCCGGCGCAGGAACTGCTGCCGACCTGCTACGACCTCGCCGCACGCATCGCGGCGTACTCGCGTCCCGGTACCGAGCTGACCAAGCGCACGCTGTGGAGCGGGCTGGACGCCGGATCGCTGGAGTCACACATGCAGACCGAAGGCCTGGGGCAGCTCTACGTCCGGCTGCTGACCACCAACTTCGAGGAGGCGGTGGCAGCCCGCAAGGAGAAGCGGCCGCCGCGCTTCACCGACGACAAGTGAGCGATTGGCCATCGATTGGCCTCAGCCCGGCACCAGCAACTAGCCTTTCAGAAGCCACCCGCGGCATGGGGTATCACCATGCCCTCGTTTCCCTCAGGAGCATCAGCGTGATCACCGCCACGGACCTCGAGGTCCGCGCAGGAGCGCGCACGCTGCTCGCCATCGACGGGTCGGCGCTGCGTGTGCAGCCCGGCGACCGGATCGGACTGGTCGGCCGTAACGGCGCCGGCAAGACCACGACGATGCGCATCCTGGCCGGCGAGGGCGAACCGTACGCCGGCTCGGTCACCCGCACGGGTGAAATCGGTTACCTGCCACAGGATCCCAAAGAGGGTGATCTCGACATGCTGGCGCGGGACCGGGTGCTCTCGGCGCGTGGCCTGGACACCCTGCTCTCGGATCTGGAGAAGCAGCAGGCGTTGATGGCCGAGGTCGCCGACGACGCCGCTCGCGACAAGGCCGTCCGCCGGTACGGGCAGCTGGAGGAGCGGTTCGCCGCGCTCGGGGGCTACGCCGCCGAGAGCGAGGCCGGGCGGATCTGCGCGAGCCTCGGGCTGCCTGACCGGGTCCTCACCCAGCCGCTGCGCACCCTGTCCGGTGGTCAGCGCCGCCGCGTGGAGTTGGCCCGGATCCTGTTCGCCGCGTCCGAGAGCGGCAGCGGGTCGGCGACCACACTGCTGCTCGACGAGCCCACCAACCACCTCGATGCCGACTCGATCGGCTGGCTGCGCACGTTCCTGCAGAACCACACCGGCGGACTGGTCGTCATCAGCCACGACGTCGATCTGCTGGCCGACGTCGTCAACCGGGTCTGGTTCCTGGACGCCGTCCGCGGCGAGGCCGACGTGTACAACATGGGCTGGCAGAAGTACCTCGACGCCCGCGCCAGCGACGAGCAGCGGCGCCGCCGCGAGCGCGCCAACGCCGAGAAGAAGGCGGGCGCGCTGCGGGCGCAGGCCGCGAAGATGGGCGCCAAGGCCACCAAAGCCGTTGCAGCCCAGAACATGCTGCGTCGTGCCGAGCGGATGATCGCCGAGCTGGACGCCGAGCGGGTGGCCGACAAGGTGGCCCGGATCAAGTTCCCGACCCCCGCGCCGTGCGGCAAGACCCCGCTGGTCGCCAAGGGCCTGACCAAGACGTACGGCTCACTGGAGATCTTCACCGGCCTCGACCTGGCCATCGACCGCGGTTCGCGCGTCGTGGTGCTCGGGCTCAACGGTGCGGGCAAGACCACGCTGCTGCGCCTGCTGGCCGGAGTGGAGACCCCCGACGCGGGCGGGCTCGAACCCGGGCACGGACTCAAGATCGGGTACTTCGCGCAGGAGCACGACACCCTCGACAATCTCGCCACGGTGTGGGAGAACATCCGGTCCGCCGCCCCCGACACCGGGGAGCAGGATCTCCGGGGCCTTCTGGGCGCGTTCATGTTCACCGGTCCGCAGCTCGACCAGCCTGCCGGCACGCTGTCGGGCGGTGAGAAGACCCGCCTCGCGCTCGCCGGACTCGTCGCGTCCACCGCGAACGTGCTGCTGCTCGACGAGCCGACGAACAACCTCGACCCGGCTTCGCGGGAACAGGTGCTCGACGCGCTGCGCAGCTACCAGGGTTCGGTGGTGCTGGTGACCCACGATCCCGGCGCCGCCGAGGCGCTCAACCCGCAGCGGGTGCTGTTGCTGCCCGACGGCACCGAGGACTTCTGGTCCGACGAATACCGCGACCTGATCGAACTGGCCTGAGAATCCGCCGCCGCCCTGTGTCAGGCGTCACCCGGCTGGGTATGCGAACGCTACATCCGTGCACAGCAGCGGGGAAGGCGTCGAAGGTGAACAAGAACGGGAAGTCGAGAGATCAGCTGATGACCGAACTGCGCAGCGCCTACGAGCGCGGCGCCAGTATCCGGTCGTTGGTGGCCGAGACCGGCCACTCCTACGGCTCGATACACAGCATGCTGCGGGAATCGGGTACGACGATGCGTAGCCGGGGCGGCCCCAACCACCGCGGTCGCAAGGCCAGCTAGTCACTGCTGGCGGACCGAGTCCTCCACCAGATCCAATACGGCGCCGAGCCTTTCGGGATCGTCGCCGGAGGCCAACCGCGCGACCAGCCCGTCGAGCACCAGCTCCAGGTAGGTGCGCAGCACCTCTCCCGGCACATCGTCACGCAGCCGCCCGGCCTGCTTCTGTCGGCGGAGCCGCTCGGCGGTGGCCGCCGACAGCTCGGCCGACCGTTCCGACCAGCCCCTGCTGAACGCCGGGTCGTTGCGCAACTTGCGCGCGATCTCGAGCCGGGTGGCCAGCCAATCGAATTGGTCGGGCGCGGCCAGCATGTCGCGCATCACCTGGATCAAGCCCTCGCGCGCCGCGACATCGGCCATCCGCTCTGCGTCCTCACGCGCCAGTTCGAAGAACAGCGTGTCCTTGTCGCGGAAGTGATGGAATATCGCACCGCGCGAGAGCCCGATCGTCTGCTCCAGTCGGCGGACCGTGGCCCGGTCGTAGCCGTACTCGGCGAAGCACCGCCGGGCACCGTCGAGGATCTGGCGGCGGCGTGCCGCCAGATGATCGTCGGTCACCCGAGGCATGTCAGATGCTCAGGCCTTCAGCATGTTCCGCAGCACGTACTGCAGGATGCCGCCGTTGCGGTAGTAGTCCGCCTCACCGGGGGTGTCGATCCGCACCACCGCGTCGAATTCCACCGTCTCGCCGCCGTCCTTGCTGGCCTTCACGTGCACCGTCTTCGGCGTCTTGCCCTCGTTGAGGGCCTCGATGCCGGTGATGTCGAAGGTCTCGGTGCCATCGAGTTTCAGCGACGCCGCCGACTCCCCTTCGGGGAACTGCAGCGGGATGACGCCCATGCCGATCAGGTTGGACCGGTGGATCCGCTCGAACGACTCGGTGATGACTGCCCGCACGCCCAGGAGGCTGGTGCCCTTCGCCGCCCAGTCGCGCGACGAGCCCGAGCCGTACTCCTTGCCGCCGAGCACCACCAACGGGATGTTGTTCGCGGCGTAGTTCTGCGCGGCGTCGTAGATGAACGCCTGCTCGCCGCCCTTGGTGAAGTCGCGGGTGTAGCCGCCTGAGACGTCGTCGAGCAACTGGTTGCGCAGCCGGATGTTGGCGAAGGTGCCGCGGATCATCACCTCGTGGTTGCCGCGTCGCGAGCCGTAGGAGTTGTAGTCCTTCTTGTCGACGCCGTGCTCGTCGAGGTACTGGGCCGCCGGAGTGCCCGGCTTGATGCTGCCAGCGGGGGAGATGTGGTCGGTGGTCACCGAATCACCCAGCAGGGCAAGCACTCTGGCGCCCTTGATGTCGGTCACCGGTTCCGGCTCGGCGGGCATACCGTCGAAGTACGGTGGCTTGCGGACATATGTCGAGTCCTCGTCCCACTCGAAGGTGTTGCCGCTCGGCGTCGGCAGGTTGCGCCACCGCTCGTCGCCCTTGAACACGTCGGCGTAGTTCTTCCGGAACATCTCGGTGTTGATGGCCGAGGCGATGGTGTCGTCGATGTCCTTCTGCGACGGCCAGATGTCCTTGAGGAACACGTCGTTGCCGGCCTCGTCCTTGCCGAGCGGCTCGGTTTCGAAGTCGAAGTCCATGGTCCCGGCCAGCGCATAGGCGATCACCAGCGGCGGGGACGCCAGGTAGTTCATCTTGACGTCCGGGTTGATGCGGCCCTCGAAGTTGCGGTTACCCGACAGCACCGCCGTCACCGAGAGGTCGGCGTCGTTGATCGCCTTGCTGATGTCCTCGGGCAGCGGGCCGGAGTTGCCGATGCAGGTCGTGCAGCCGTAGCCGACGAGGTAGAAGCCGAGCTTCTCCAGATACGGCCACAGGCCGGCCTTTTCGTAGTAGTCGGTCACGACCTGCGAACCCGGCGCCATCGTGGTCTTCACCCACGGCTTGGACGTCAGCCCTTTCTCGACCGCGTTGCGGGCCAGCAGGGCGGCACCCAGCATCACCTCGGGGTTGGAGGTGTTGGTGCACGACGTGATCGCCGCGATCACCACCGCGCCGTGATCGATGATGCAGTCGCCGCGCTCGGAGTTCTTGATCTCCACCGGTTTGCTCGGCCTGCCGTTCGAGCCGACCGCCGCGGACGGGATGACGCTGTCCTCGTCGGCGAACGACAGCGCGACCGGGTCGCTGGCCGGGAACGACTCGTCGACGGCCACATCGACCTTGGTGTATTCGACGGGCATGTGCTCCTCGACGTAGTTGTGAATGTCCTTGCGGAACGCGGCCTTCGCGTCAGACAGCGGGATGCGGTCCTGCGGACGCTTCGGCCCCGCGATCGATGCGACCACGTCGCCGAGGTCGAGCTCGATGTACTCAGAGAACTTCGGCTCCCGCGTCGGGTCGTGCCACAGTCCCTGTTCCTTGGCGTACGCCTCCACCAAAGCCAGCTGCTCGTCGCTGCGGCCGGTCATCCTCAGGTAGTCGATCGTCACCTCGTCGATCGGGAAAATCGCTGCGGTGGAGCCGAATTCCGGGCTCATGTTGCCCAGGGTGGCGCGGTTGGCCAGCGGCACCTCGGCGACGCCCTCGCCGTAGAACTCGACGAACTTGCCGACCACACCGTGCTTGCGCAGCATCTCGGTGACGGTCAGCACGACGTCGGTCGCGGTGACACCGGGCCGGCGCTCGCCGGTCAGCTTGAAGCCGACGACACGGGGGATGAGCATCGAGACCGGCTGGCCGAGCATCGCGGCCTCGGCTTCGATACCGCCGACGCCCCAGCCGAGCACGCCGAGGCCGTTCTCCATCGTGGTGTGGCTGTCGGTGCCGACGCAGGTGTCCGGGTAGGCGACGCCGTCGCGGTTCATCACGACGCTGGCCAGGTACTCGATGTTGACCTGGTGCACGATGCCGGTGCCGGGCGGCACGACCTTGAAGTCGTCGAACGCGCCCTGGCCCCAGCGCAGGAACTGGTAGCGCTCACCATTGCGCTCGTACTCGATCTCGACGTTGCGCTCGAACGCGTCGGGGCGGCCGAACAGGTCGGCGATCACCGAGTGGTCGATGACGAGGTCGGCGGGGGCCAGCGGGTTGACCTTCTGCGGGTCGCCGCCGAGCTCGCCGACCGCCTCGCGCATGGTGGCCAGGTCGACGATGCACGGGACGCCGGTGAAGTCCTGCATGATCACGCGGGCGGGGGTGAACTGGATCTCGATGCTCGGATCGGCCTGCGGATCCCAGTTCGCGATCGCCTCGATGTGATCCTTGGTGATGTTGGAGCCGTCCTCGGTGCGCAGCAGGTTCTCCGCGAGCACCTTGAGGCTGTAGGGAAGTTTCTCGGTACCGGGGACCGCGTCCAGGCGGTAGATCTCGTAGCTGTTGTCTCCGACCTTCAGCGTGTCCTTCGCCCCGAACGAGTTCAGGGATGAATTCTTGCTGCTCACATCAACTCCCGGATTTCGACCATCGCCGCGACGGGCTGTGTCGGCGGCGTTTGTAACCTTAACAGTACGCTTGTCCTATATGTAACCCCAGGCCGGCACCCAGTCTCGTCCTCGGTCCAGCGTGCTGCCACCCGTGCCGGGTACCCAGAATGTCGCGCCCGTGTCGTGTGCGCGGCGCCTCGGCGGTCGGCTACGGTTGCTGCCTGTGACCGGACCGCTCTTCGTGCCGTTCCTGCCGACCTACATCCCGCCGGAGTTGTGTCAGACCGTGGGCATCGACCCGGCCTCACCCGGCGCGCCCGACGTGTGCATGGACGTGGTCGGTGCCGACGTCGCCGAAGCGGGCGTCAGCGCCCGGGGGCTGGATCCGGCGCAGGTGTCGCAACTGCAAGAGGTGGTCGCCGACGCCGGGAATCAGGGCATCGATCTGAAGATCGTGGTGATCGGGGCAAATCCGCCGATCCACACCCCGCTGCGCGACATCGCGACCGAGGTCGGCGCGGACAACCCCGGCGCCACCGTGCTGGTGCTGAGCCCGTCGTTCGCCGGCACCTACAGTCCTGAGTTCGACCGGGTGACCCTCGAGGCCGGCGAGGATCTGGCCAAGACGGGTAATCCGGTGCAGTCGTCGAAGAATTTCGTGGGGGAGTTGACGGAGTCTCACTTTCCGTGGACGCCATTCACGATTGTCCTTGTTTTAGCGGTCACTTTGGCCGTGGTGGGCATCCGATTCCTGCAGAAATGGGGCAAACGTGCCTCTGATTCAGATATGCCTGCCGCCAGCTCTGAATGACGCTGCGCTGCGGCGTCAGCAAATTCAATGATTACCGTTTGATAACGCCGATTGCAATTACATTGTTGTAATTTGTGGCTAAAGTTTCCTTAGCGTCAGATGTGACGTACGGTGCAATCGGTGCCTGATGTTGCGGTTGTTCCTCATGTGACTTCTGTTCTCTAGGCGCCCGGACCTGTGCCGACACGTAAGCGTGGAGCCTGAGGAGACTTGAGCCGAATGAGACGCACCCCCGGCAGCGCCTCCGCCTCGCGGCTGTGCGCGGCGTCGCTCGCCATGGGAATGGTGATCACGCTGCCCAACCTCGCGCCGCAGTTGGCGCTCGCGCAGCCCGCCCAGCAGAGCGGCCTGGCCCGGCTGGTGACCGACGTCGCGACCGTCAACCAGAAACTCCAGGACCTCGGCGCGCAGATCCAGATGCAACAGGAGAGCGTCAACAAGGCGATCCTGGACGTGCAGACCGCCCGGGAGAAGGCCGAGTCCGCGCGGCTGGAGATCGACGCCAGTGCGCAACGCGTCAAGGACGCCAACGCCGCGATCGCCGCCGCGCAAGACCGGTTCGACACCTTCGCCGCGTCGATGTACGTCAGCGGGCCTTCGAGCTCGTACCTGAGCGCATCCGACCCGTCGGACATCCTGCACACCGCCGCCACCGGGCAGGCCCTGTCGATGAGCTCGCAGAAGGTCATGGCCGACCTGCAGCGGGCGCGCACCGAACAGGTCAACCGAGAGTCCGCGGCACGGCTGGCCAAGCAGCAGGCCGACGACGCCGTCAAGGCGGCCGAGACCAGCCAGCAGGACGCCGTGGCCGCGCTGACCAACGCTCAACAGACCTTCAAGGCCCAGCAGGCCGAACTCGACCGGCTCACCGCCGAACGTGCGCAGGCCCAGGCCAAACTGCAGGAGGCCAGGACGCTGGCGGCGCCGTCCGGGACGGCGCCCTCCGCGCCGTCGGGCGGCACCCCGTCCGCCGCGCCGGTGGGTGCGGCCAAACCCGCCCCGGCCGGCGCGCACCCGGACTGGGACGTCGACCCCGCCACCGGTAACCGCGAGACCGCCTGGGACATGACCCTGCCCCAGATCCCGAGCGCATTCGTCAGCGGCGATCCGATCCAGATCATCAACGCGGTCCTGAAGATCATCACCACCTCGTTGAAGGTCACCCAAGAGCTCGGCCGCAAGTTCCTGCAGAGCATCGGCCTGCTGCCGACGCCGACGGGTATCACCAACGGGGCCATCCCGACGCTGTACGGCAGGCAGGCCACCGAGTACGTGATCAAGCGCGGCATGTCCCAGTTGGGTGTGCCGTACTCGTGGGGCGGCGGCAACGCCTCGGGCCCGAGCCGCGGAATCGACCGTGGCGCAAACACTGTCGGCTTCGACTGCTCCGGGCTGATGCTCTACATGTTCGCCGGAGTCGGCATCAAGCTCGACCACTACTCGGGTTCGCAGTACAACGCCGGCCGCAAGGTGCCGTCGTCGCAGATGCGCCGCGGCGACATGATCTTCTACGGCCCCAACGCCAGCCAGCACGTCGCCATGTACCTCGGTGACGGGCAGATGCTGGAAGCGCCGTACACCGGCTCCGTCGTCAAGATCTCGCCGGTGCGCACCAGCGGTATGACCCCGTACGTGACCCGAATGATCGAGTGGTGATCGCCCTGCGTCGCTTCGTCATCGCGTTGGCCGCTGCCGCCGCGCTGCTGGCCGGGGCCGTGGCCCCGGCCAACGCCCAACCCAGTCTGTGGGATCCGCTTCTTCCGATGCGGCCCAGCGCCGGGGCGCCAGGTGATGCTCTGGCGATCGCGAATGCGTCGCTGGCCGTCACCGCGCAGGCTACCCAGGCCACCATGGGCATGGGCCGCAAGTTCCTGCAGAGCCTCGGTCTGGTGCCCCCCGACGCGCCCAGCGTCGCACCCGGCAGCGTGCGAGGTGCCGCCGCCGTCGAGTACGTCATCAAGCGCGGCGCCTCCCAGCTCGGCACCCCCTACTCGTGGGGCGGCGGCAAGCCGACGGGCCCCAGCACCGGCGTGGAGCGCGGCGCCAACACCGTCGGGTTCGACTGCTCCGGCTTCACCCAATACTCCTTCGCCGGCGTCGGCGTGCTGATCCCGAAGTATTCGGGCGATCAGTTCAACACCGGTCGCCGCGTCCCGATTCAGCAAGCCAAGCGTGGAGACCTCTTGTTCTGGGGTCCCGGCGGTAGCCAGCACGTCGCCATCTATCTCGGCAACGGCAAGATGCTGGAGTCCGGAGGCACCGCCGACAAGGTGGTCGTCAGCTCGGTCCGGATGGCGGGCCTGCAGCCGACGGTGCAGCGCATCATCGAATCCTGAGTGTGGCCTGAGTTAAAGCTGAGCAACCCGGGCGACGTCGACGGATCTGCGCACGCCTGGAATAGTTGACGGCGAGCGCACGGCCATGACCGGCCGGTGCCGCGATGAAGCCGCGATGAACCAGTTGTACGGCGCATGTGGAAGGAATGTTTGATGACCTCACCGAGTGGACCGCCGCAGGGCGCTGGAGGATTTCCCGGACCGGCCCCGACTCAGGGCTACTCCTCCGGTGCGCACGCCGCGGGTGCGGCGCAGTCCAACGGTGGCCTGCAGAACGAGGTGCACACGCTGGAAAGGGCGATCTTCGAGGTCAAGCGCATCATCGTCGGACAGGATCAGCTCGTCGAGCGGATGCTGGTCGGCCTGCTCGCCAAGGGGCACGTCCTGCTCGAAGGTGTGCCCGGGGTGGCCAAGACGCTGGCCGTCGAGACCTTCGCCAAGGTCGTCGGCGGAACGTTCGCCCGTATCCAGTTCACCCCCGACCTGGTGCCCACCGACATCGTCGGTACCCGCATCTACCGGCAGGGCAAAGAGGAGTTCGACATCGAACTCGGCCCCGTGGTGGTCAACTTCCTGCTCGCCGACGAGATCAACCGTGCGCCGGCCAAGGTGCAGTCGGCACTGCTGGAGGTGATGGCCGAGCGCAAGATCTCCATCGGCGGCAAGACCTTCCCGCTGCCCAGCCCGTTCCTGGTGATGGCCACCCAGAACCCGATCGAGCAAGAGGGCGTCTACCAGCTTCCGGAAGCGCAGCGCGACCGCTTCCTGTTCAAGTTGAACGTCGACTATCCGTCGCCCGAGGAAGAGCGCGAGATCATCTACCGGATGGGTGTCAAGCCGCCGGAGCCCAAGGCGATCCTCAACACCGGCGATCTGCTGCGCCTCCAAGAGGTCGCTGCCAACAACTTCGTCCACCACGCGCTCGTCGACTACGTGGTCCGCATCGTCACCGCGACCCGCGAGCCCGAGAAGTTCGGCATGCCCGACGCCAAGGCGTGGATCGCCTACGGCGCCTCCCCGCGTGCTTCGCTGGGCATCATCGCGGCGTCCCGGGCGCTGGCCCTGGTGCGCGGCCGCGACTACGTGATCCCGCAGGACGTCGTGGAGATCATCCCGGACGTGCTGCGGCACCGCCTGGTGCTCACCTACGACGCGCTGGCCGACGAGATCTCCGCCGAGACGGTGGTCAACCGCATCATGCAGACGGTCGCGTTGCCACAGGTCAATGCCATTCCGCAGCAAGGTCATTCGGTGCCGCCCGTAGTGCCGGCCGCGGCCGGCGCGGCGAGCGGTCGCTGACCTGGTGACACGCTCAAGCCGGTCTGTCGACCTGCCGTCGATGCAGCGCGGGGAGATCCGGGACCCTGCGCTGACGGCGGCGCTGCGCAAGCTCGAGCTGACGGTGCGCCGCAAGCTCGACGGCGTGCTGCACGGTGACCACCTCGGGCTGCTCCCGGGCCCGGGATCCGAACCGGGGGAGTCGCGGGTCTACCAGCCCGGTGACGACGTCCGACGGATGGATTGGTCGGTGACCGCACGGACCACCCATCCGCACGTGCGGCAGATGATCGCCGACCGGGAACTGGAGACCTGGCTGGTGGTCGATGTCTCGGCCAGCCTGGACTTCGGCACGGCCAACTGCGAGAAGCGTGACCTGGCCGTCGCCGCGGCGGCGTCGATCGCGTTCCTCAACAGCGGCGGCGGCAACCGGATCGGCGCGATCATCTCCAACGGCGAGACGATGCGCCGCGTGCCCGCACTGTCGGGTCGGATGCACGAGCAGGAGTTGTTGCGGGCGATCGCCACCACGCCGCGCGCGCCGGTGGGCGTGCGCGGGGACCTGGCCGCGGCTATCGACGCGCTGCGCAGACCGGAACGGCGCCGCGGCATGGCGGTGATCATCAGCGACTTCCTCGGCCCGATCAACTGGATGCGTCCGCTGCGCGCCGTCGCCGGCCGGCACGAGGTGCTCGGTATCGAGATCCTCGACCCGCGCGACATCGAACTGCCCGACGTCGGTGATGTCGTGCTGCAGGACACCGAGACCGGCCGGACCCGCGAGTTCACCATCGACGAGCAGTTGCGCACCGACTTCGCCAAGGCCGCTGCCGCGCACCGGGCCGATGTCGCGCGCACCCTGCGCCGTTGCGACGCGCCGCTGCTGACCCTGCGCACCGACCGGGACTGGATCGCCGACGTGGTCCGCTTCGTGGCGAGTCGGCGCCGCGGCGCCCTCGCCGCGCGGTGATGAGGCCCACCATTGCTGATGACGATGACTGATAAACACGAAATGACAAGTGCCGTATGACTTTGCCGTTGCTCGGACCGATGTCGCTGTCGGGTTTCGAACACCCCTGGTTTTTTCTCTTCTTCATTGTCGTCCTCGGGCTGATCGCTCTTTACGTAATCGTGCAGCTGTCCCGCCAGAAGCGGATGCTGCGCTTTGCGAACATGGAGCTGCTGGAGAGCGTGGCCCCGAAGCGGCCCAGCCGCCTGCGCCACCTTCCCGCGGTGCTGATCTTCCTGTCGCTGGTGTCGTTCACCATCGCCATGACGGGCCCGACGCACGACGTGCGCATCCCGCGCAACCGGGCCGTGGTGATGCTCGTCGTCGACGTGTCCCAGTCGATGCGTGCCACCGACGTCGCCCCCAACCGGCTCGTCGCCGCGCAGGAGGCCGCCAAACAGTTCGCCGACCAGCTGACCCCCGGCATCAACCTCGGGTTGATCGCCTACGCGGGTACCGCGACGGTGCTGGTGTCGCCGACCACCAACCGGGAGGCGACCAAGACCGCGATCGACAAGCTGCAGCTGGCCGACCGCACCGCCACCGGCGAGGGCATCTTCACCGCACTGCAGGCCGTGGCCACCGTCGGCGCGGTCATCGGTGGCGGTGACGAACCGCCGCCGGCGCGCATCGTGTTGATGTCCGACGGCAAGGAGACCGTGCCGTCCAACCCGGACAACCCCAAGGGCGCCTACACCGCGGCGCGCACCGCCAAGGACCAGGGCGTGCCGATCTCCACGGTGTCGTTCGGCACACCCTACGGGTACGTCGAGATCAACGACCAACGCCAGCCGGTGCCCGTCGACGACGAGATGCTCAAGAAGATCGCCGACCTCTCCGGAGGGGACGCGTTCACCGCGTCCAGCCTGGAGCAGCTCAAACAGGTCTTCACCAACCTGCAGGAGCAAATCGGTTACGAGACCATCAAGGGCGACGCCAGCGTGGGCTGGTTGCGGGTCGGCTCACTGCTGCTGGCGCTGGCCGCGCTGGGAGCGCTGCTGATCAATCGGCGGCTGCCGAACTGAGTAAGGCGATTTCTTAAGAATGGTGGGCAACGGCTAAGTTGACGAACATGACTGTCGCTGAGAACCCCGCCGACACCGAAGCGCACTCCACGGGCGGCCGTCCCACGTTCGTGTCGCGTTCTGTGCTGGTGACCGGCGGTAACCGCGGCATCGGCCTGGCGATCGCCCAGCGGCTGGCCGCCGACGGCCACAAGGTCGCCGTCACCCACCGCGGCTCCGGCGCGCCGGAGGGCCTGTTCGGTGTCGAGTGCGACGTCACCGACAACGACGCCGTCGACCGCGCGTTCACCGCGGTCGAGGAACACCAGGGTCCGGTCGAGGTGCTGGTGTCCAACGCCGGCATCTCCAAGGACGCGTTCCTGATGCGGATGACCGAGGACAGGTTCACCGACGTCATCGACGCCAACCTCACCGGTGCGTTCCGGGTCACCCAGCGGGCATCGCGGACCATGCAGCGCAAGCGGTTTGGCCGGATCATCTACGTCGGGTCGGTGTCGGGCATGTGGGGCATCGGCAACCAGGCGAACTACGCGGCGTCCAAGGCCGGCCTGATCGGCATGGCGCGTTCGATCTCACGCGAGCTGTCGAAGGCCAACGTCACCGCGAACGTGGTGGCACCCGGTTACATCGACACCGAGATGACCCGCGCGCTCGACGAACGCATCCAGAAGGGCGCGCTGGATTTCATCCCGGCCAAGCGCGTCGGCACCGCCGCCGAGGTCGCCGGCGTGGTCAGCTTCCTGGCGTCTGAGGACGCGAGTTACATCGCCGGCGCGGTGATCCCCGTCGACGGCGGCATGGGAATGGGCCATTAGCGCGACCGTGACAACAGGGTCACCAGCCCCGACGGCACAGCGCATGAGAAGAGATAAGGACTTTTCACGATGACAGGGTTTCTCGAAGGCAAGCGCATCCTCGTCACGGGGATCATCACCGACTCCTCGATCGCGTTCTACATCGCCAAGGTCGCCCAGGAGGCCGGCGCCGAACTGGTGCTGACCGGCTTCGACCGGATGAAACTGATCCGTCGCATCGCCGACCGCCTGCCCAAGCCTGCGCCGCTGATCGAACTCGACGTACAGAACTCCGAGCACCTGGACACGCTCGCCGACCGGGTCACCGCCGAGATCGGCGACGGCAACAAGCTCGACGGGGTGGTGCACTCCATCGGCTTCATGCCGCAGACCGGCATGGGCATCAACCCGTTCTTCGACGCCCCCTACGAGGATGTCGCCAAGGGCATCCACATCTCGGCCTACTCGTACGCGTCGCTGGCCAAGGCGGTGCTGCCGATCATGAACTCCGGCGGCGGCATCGTGGGCATGGACTTCGACCCGACGCGCGCGATGCCTGCTTACAACTGGATGACCGTCGCCAAGAGCGCTCTGGAGTCGGTCAACCGGTTCGTCGCCCGGGAAGCCGGCAAGGTCGGTGTGCGGTCCAATCTCGTTGCTGCAGGACCGATCCGGACGCTGGCGATGAGCGCCATCGTCGGAGGTGCGCTCGGCGAGGAAGCCGGCGCCCAGATGCAGCTGCTCGAGGAGGGCTGGGATCAGCGCGCGCCGCTGGGCTGGAACATGAAGGACCCGACACCGGTGGCCAAGACGGTGTGCGCATTGCTGTCCGACTGGCTCCCGGCCACCACCGGGACGGTCATCTTCGCCGACGGCGGCGCCAGCACCCAGTTGCTGTGACATCCCGTGACGTTTGACGCCCTGCTGCTGTTGTCGTTCGGGGGACCCGAGGGCCCCGAGCAGGTGATGCCGTTCCTGGAGAACGTGACCCGCGGGCGCGGCATCCCGCGGGAGCGGCTGGAATCGGTCGCCGAGCACTACCTGCACTTCGGTGGGGTCTCGCCGATCAACGGCATCAACCGGGACCTGATCACGGCGATCGAGGCCGAACTCGCGCGGCGCGGCGTGGCACTGCCGGTCTACTTCGGTAACCGCAACTGGGAACCGTACGTCGAAGACGCTGTTGCTGCGATGCGGGACAACGGTATTCGTCGTGCTGCGGTGTTCTCGACGTCGGCGTGGGGCGGCTATTCGGGGTGTACCCAGTACCAGGAGGACATCGCCCGCGGCCGTGCCGCTGCCGGGCCCGAGGCGCCTGAGCTCGTCAAGCTGCGTCAGTACTTCGACCATCCGCTGTTGATCGAGATGTTCGCCGACTCCATCAGGGCCGCCGCGGCGACCCTGCCCGCCCAGGTGCGCGACCAGGCTCGTCTGGTGTTCACCGCGCACTCGATCCCGCTGCGGGCGGCATCGCGTTGCGGGCCCGACCTTTACGAGCGTCAGGTGGGCCACACCGCAGCGTTGGTGGCGGCCGCCGCCGGATTCCCGGAGTACGACCAGGTATGGCAGTCGCGGTCGGGTCCGCCCCAGGTGCCGTGGCTGGAGCCCGACGTCGGCGATCACCTGAAGGCGCTGGCGGCCGACGGTGTCGCGGCGGTGATCGTCTGCCCGGTCGGTTTCGTCGCCGACCACATCGAGGTGGTCTGGGACCTGGACAACGAGCTCGCCGAACAGGCCGCCGAGGCCGGCGTCGCGTTCGCGCGGGCGTCGACACCCAACGCCCAGCCCCGCTTCGCGCAACTCGTGGTCGACCTGATCGACGAAGTACGCCTTGGCCTTCCGGCGCAGAGAGTCGGTGGGGGACTGGTGCCGGGTTACGGCAGCAGCGTCAACGGCGCGCTGTGTACGCCTGACTGTTCGGCCTGAGCCGCCCCGCAGGGCAGTCTTTCATCGCCGCTCGGAGCCGTCGGCGGCTGTCCACGCGTACGGCAGGAACTTGCCGTCGAACGTGACCACCACCCGGTCACCGTCGGGATGGGTCTTGCGCTCGACCTCGACGCTGAAGTTGATCGCGCTCATGATTCCGTCGCCGAACTGCTCACCGATGAGCTCCTTGATCGCGCCGCCATAGACCTGCAGCGCCTCGTAGAACCGGTAGATGGTCGGGTCGGTCGGTACCGCGGTCGGCAGCCCGCCCCGCATCGGCACCGCAGCCAGCACCGGGACTGCCGACTCGTCCAGCCCGAGGATGTCGGCGAGGAGCTTTCCGGACCGCTCTGGCACCGGGTGCTGACCCAGCAGCGCCGCGATGGTCCACACCACCGGTCTGTCGATCGCGTCGGCGAGCTGCTGCCAGGTCAGGCCCTTGGCCACCCGGGCCGCCACGATCGCGGCGGTGACGTCATCGCGGGTCATGCGTTGGCCTTGACCGGGATGTCGAAGTCCGCTGCGCCGGCGGGCCGGTTCCATTCCCCGCCGGTGCGGGCGTGGGTGGCATACAGCGTGAGCCCGACGAACGCCAGGCCTCCCACGAGATTGCCGACGACGGTGGGGATCTCGTTCCAGATCAGGTAGTCGGCGACGGAGAAGTCGCCGCCGAGCATCAGTCCCGACGGGAAGAGGAACATGTTCACCACCGAGTGCTCGAAACCCATGTAGAAGAACAGCATGATCGGCATCCACATCGTGATGACCTTGCCGGACACCGACGTCGACATCATCGCCGCGACGACTCCGGTCGACACCATCCAGTTGCACAGCACCCCGCGTATGAACAGCGTCAGCATGCCTGCGGCACCGTGGTCGGCGTAGCCGACCGTGCGGCTGGACCCGATCTCACCGAGTCGCAGGCCGACCTCGTTGGGATCCACGGTGAATCCATAGGTCAGTGTGACGGCGATCATCACCGCGACGGTCAGGGCCCCCAGGAAGTTGCCGAGGAAGACCAGACCCCAGTTGCGCAGCATCGAGCCGACCGTGACGCCCCGCCGCTTGTCGAGCAACGCGAGCGGCACCAGCGTGAAGACCCCGGTGAGGAGGTCGAACCCCATCAGGTACAGCAGGCAGAAGCCGACCGGGAACAGCACCGCGCCGAGCAGCGCGTTGCCCGTCTGCACGGTGATGGTGACGGCGAACGCGGCGGCCAGAGCGAGAATCGCGCCGGCCATGTACGCGCGGATCACCGTGTCCCGGGTCGACATGAAGGCCTTGTTCTCGCCGGCGTCGATCATCTTGATGACGAACTGCGGCGGGTCCACGTAGGACATGACGTCGCTCTCCTTGAATTCTGTGCGGCGGCCGGCCCGCGAGGGCCGTGGCCCGGACTGCCGGTGCCCGCGTCATCGGTGACACCAGAGGCGTTTCTGCCGCGAACCAGCATCACCGGCCGCTGTGACCCCGGTGTGAACTCATTGACAGGATCGCGTCACAAAGACATCACCGTGGGGTGCGGACTGCCGTGAGGTCCGGCCGGTCGGCGCAGGTGCGCGTCGAAGGTGTCTTCCGTTCTCGCTGCAGCACAGCAGGATTGGCCAACAGGGTGGGCGCGACGGCCCAGATGTGCGCCTGAGGGGCGGTGTGTCAGGGCCGCCAGGCGGAGTGCAGCACCGCGTCCACCGCGGCCAACCGGGCCGAGCGCACCACGGTGGCCAGCGGCCGCAGCGCGTCGCTGGCCAGCTGAACCTCGGACGAACTCTGCAGTCCGATCGGGATCAGTCCGGAACTGACGGTGATGATGGCGTCGATGTGCGCGGCGTTCTCCAGCACCCGCACCGCCCGGGTGGGGGCGTGGTCGGGGATGCGGTGCATGCGCGTGGCGTCGAGGACCTGCTCGACAAGCCGGCGCGGATCGGCGACCTCGCCGCCCGGGGCGCCGGCGCGCAGCGCGCCCAGCGCGTCGGCGGCTGAGCGCACCGCGTCGCGCAACTGATACTCGGCCTCGCCGAGATCGAAATGACCCGCGGGCGGCGCCGACGAGAACGAGTACACCGTCCACGACAGCCCGCTCAGTTCCGCCGAGAACTCGAAATCGTCGTCGGGATCATCGGGAAAGCTGTCCTGGTATTCGAAGTCGGGCACCAGCCCGATCGCTCCGTCGATCCCGTTGACCGTCACCGCCTCGCCGGAGGCGATGGCGTCGCGACCGAACTGCGTCCCCGGCGGCAGGCCGCGCACGTCGCCGGGAACGGGCAGCGTCAACGCGATCGTCGGTTGCGCATCGCTGCGGCCGGCGGCGGTGCGGATCGTCTGCAGCAACGACATCGAGGCGGCGTCATCGAGATCGGGCCACGACAGCCCCGTGCGTTCGGCGGCCACCGAATCGTAGGCCGTGACCGAATGCTTTGGCGTCCACTGGGATAACGCGTCAAGGACATCGTCGGGCGCCGCCGCGCCTGCCAACCAGGCGTTGGCCCATACCGAGAGTGAAACACTGGGGCACCACATGATGGCTGCAGTGTAGTTGTTAGCCGCTGATCCGGTAGGTTGCCGCGTTAGGCTGGCGTCATGCCTGTCCCGCTGATCTGGCTGATCGCAGCACTGGCGCTCGCCGGCGCCGAGGCGCTCACCGGCGACATGTTCCTGCTCATGCTCAGCGGTGGCGCTCTGGCCGCGGCCGGGTCCAGCTTCCTGCTCGACTGGCCGGTCTGGGCCGACGGCCTGGTGTTCCTGATCGTGTCGGTGCTGTTGCTGGTCGGGGTGCGCCCGGCGCTGCGTCGCCGTCTGGCGTCCGGCAAGGGTCTGCCCGAGCCGGTGAAGGCACTGGAGGGCAAGAGCGCGCTGGTGCTCGACCGCGTCGCCCAGCACGAGGGTCAGGTGAAGCTCGAGGGCGAGGTGTGGACGGCCCGGCCGTACAACCAGGACGACGTCTACGAACCCGGCGATCACGTGACCGTCGTGCACATCGACGGCGCCACCGCGGTCGTCTCCAAGATCGTCTAGGGAAGGAGTTCCACGTGGATGGCGCTATCGCAGGACTGATTCTGCTGGCCGTGCTCGTCGTCTTCGCGGCGGTGGTCGTCGCGAAATCGGTCGCGTTGATCCCGCAGGCCGAGGCGGCCGTGATCGAGCGCCTCGGGCGTTACAGCAAGACGGTGTCCGGGCAGCTGACGCTGCTGGTGCCGTTCATCGACAAGATCCGCGCCCGGGTCGACCTGCGCGAGCGGGTGGTGTCGTTCCCGCCGCAGCCGGTGATCACCGAGGACAACCTCACGGTGAACATCGACACCGTCGTGTACTTCCAGGTGACCAATCCGCAGGCCGCGGTCTACCAGATCAGCAACTACATCGTCGGAGTCGAGCAGCTCACCACCACCACGCTGCGCAACGTCGTGGGCGGCATGACGCTGGAGCAGACCCTGACGTCGCGCGACTCGATCAACGGGCAGCTGCGCGGTGTGCTCGACGAGGCCACCAACCGGTGGGGACTGCGGGTGGCCCGCGTCGAGCTGCGCAGCATCGATCCGCCGCCGTCGATCCAGGACTCGATGGAGAAGCAGATGCGCGCAGACCGCGAGAAACGCGCGATGATCCTGACCGCCGAGGGCAGCCGGGAAGCGGCCATCAAGCAGGCCGAAGGCCAGAAGCAGGCGCAGATCCTCGCCGCCGAGGGCGCCAAGCAGGCCGCGATCCTGGCCGCTGAGGCCGATCGACAGTCCCGGATGCTGCGCGCCCAGGGCGAGCGGGCGGCCTCGTACCTGCAGGCGCAGGGGCAGGCCAAGGCCATCGAGAAAACGTTCGCGGCGATCAAGGCCGGCAGGCCGACACCGGAGTTGCTCGCTTACCAGTACCTGCAGACTCTGCCGGAGATGGCCAAGGGCGAGGCCAACAAGGTGTGGCTGGTGCCGAGCGACTTCGGTTCGGCCCTACAGGGATTCACCAAGCTGCTGGGCGCGCCGGGGTCCGACGGGGTGTTCCGCTACACGCCGTCGCCGGCCGACGACACGGCGCCGAAGTCCGACGACGAGGAAGTCGCCGACTGGTTCAACACCGAGACCGATCCCGCGATCGCGCAGGCCGTGGCCAAGGCCGAGGCCGAGGCGCGCACCCCGGTCCAGGGGGCCGGACTTCTGTCGGCTCCGGAGGCGCCCGGCCAGTTGGCTGCGCCGCGGCACGGGGCGCCGGAGCAGTGAGCGCGCTGACCTCGCCGCGCACCTACGCCGTGCTCGCCGCGGTGCAGGCCGCCGACGCGGCGGCGTGTGTCGGCCCGATCGCGCCGGTCAAGAAGGCGTTCGACGACGTCGGCCTGCCCGAGGAACTGCGCCCGTTGATTCCGGTGGTGAAGGCCGCCAGTGCGGTGGGGTTGCTGTCGGTGTTCCGCTGGCCGGCGCTGGCCCGGCTGACCACGTTCATGCTCGCGGTCTACTTCACGCTCGCGGTCGGCTCCCACGTCCGGGCCAGGGACTGGAGCCCGGGTCTGGTCGCGGCGTCGTCGCTGCTCGCGCTGTTCGGAGCGATGACGGTGAAAGGGCCGGACGTCAGGACGCCGTGACCGGTGTCTGGCTGCGCCGGTGGGTCCTGATCTCGTAGATCAGACCGGCCACGCCGAGCGCCGCGGTGCAGACCGACACCACCAGCAGCAGCGGGCTGACCCGTCCGGTCAGCGCGTCGCCGAAGATCACGATGGCCGATGTGCCCGGCAGCACGCCGGCCAAGGTGGCCAGCGTGTAAGGCACCACCCGCACCGATGACGCCCCCGCGGCATAATTGAGCACCGAGAACGGCACGGCCGGAATCATCCTGGTGGCGAGTACGACGGGCCAGCCCCGCTCCCGCAGCCGCCGGTCGACGGCGTCGACGCGGGGATGTGACACCCATCGGCTGACCTGCCAGCCCACGGTGCGGACCAGCAGCAGCGCGATGATCGCGCTGAGCGTGCTCGCGGCCACTGCGATCGGGATGCCCAGCACCGGGCCGAACAACAGTCCGGCGGCGAGTGTGAACGCGGTACGCGGAAACGGGAAAACCGTGACCACGACGTGCGCGGCGAAGAACGCCAGCGGGAACCACGCTCCGACCGAGGTGGCCCAGTCCCGCAGCTGCAGCGCGGTCGGTAGCGGCACGAACAGCGCAACTGCGACGAGAATCACAATCCCGCCCAGGACCGCGGCGAGCTGTCCCCGCGGTGCCGTCTTCAGCGTGGCGACGACCGTGGCACCGACGGTACGAAGCGTGCTGACTACGGATTTCACGCTTACCAAGAGTACGGGGGCGTAGCTGATGCGCTCGGCGACCGCTCCGGTGCCGTGCGCCACCGGCGCACGCTGGTGTGATGGCCATCATTTAGCCTGATGGCTGTGCAGAAACCCAGCGCCGGCGCTGCCGGTGGAGTAATCGACGCCGATCTGGACCGGTGGCGCTCCGCTGTGGCGGGCGTTCTGGCGAAGTCTTTGAAGCGGGATCCCGCCGACCTGCCGGCCGAGCCCGAGCGTCTGCTCGATTCGGCCACCTACGACGGATTCCCGGTCAAGCCGCTCTACACCGCTGCCGACGAAGGTGCCGAGCCCGCCCTGCCGGGCCGGTGGCCGTTCGTGCGCGGCGGCGACGCCCTGCGGGACACCAAGTCCGGGTGGAAGGTCGCCGAGGCGTTCCCGGCCGAAGCCGGAAGCGTCGCCGAGGCCAACGGTGCCATCCTGCTGGCGCTGACCGAAGGTGTCAGCGCGCTGGTGCTGCGGGTCGGTGACACCGCCGGCGCGGTGGCGCCCGGCGACCTGGAGCGGTTGCTCGACGGGGTCTACCTGGACCTGGTGCCGGTTCTGGTGGAGGTCGCCGGCGACGGGTCGGCCTTCCGCGCCGCCGCCGATGCGCTGCTGGCGCTGCTCACCGGCCTTGACGAGGACCAGCGTTCGCGGCTGTCGATCGACCTCGGCGCGGACCCGCTGACGGCGCCGCTGGCCGGCCACCCGGCGCCCGAGGCCGCCGACGTCGTGGCGATCGCCCGGAAGGCGCTGGAGTACGACACGCACGTGCGGGCGGTCACCGTCGACGGTCCGGCTTTGCACAACGCCGGCGCCAACGCCTCCTGGGAACTCGGTGCCTCCGTCGCCGCGGGCGTCGCCTACCTGCGGCTGTTGACCGACGCCGGGCTGTCGACGGCGCAGGCGCTCGGACAGATCAGCTTCCGTGTCGCCGCCGACGACGACCAGTTCATGACCATCGCGAAACTACGTGCTGCGCGCCAACTCTGGGCCCGCGTCGCAGAGGTGGTCGGCGAACCCGAAGCCGGGGCGGCCACCCTGCACGCCACCACGTCGCTGCCGATGATGACCGCGCGGGACCCGTGGGTGAACATGCTGCGCACCACCGTGGCCGCGTTCGCCGCGGGAGTCGGGGGCGCCGACACGCTCGTGGTGCACCCCTTCGACGTCGCGATCGATGGTGGATTCCCCGGTACGGCACGCAGTTTCGCGCGCCGTATCGCCCGCAACACCCAGCTGCTGCTCCTCGAGGAATCCCACCTGGGGCAGGTGCTCGACCCGGCGGGCGGCTCCTGGTTCATCGAGGACCTCACGCGCAGCCTCGCCGAGCAGGCTTGGCAGAACTTCCAGGAGATCGAGGCCCGCGGCGGATTCGAGGCGGCGCGCGAGCACATCAGCGCCCGCATCGCCGAGGTCGCCGAGCGGCGCGCCGACGACATCGCGCACCGGCGCACCGCCGTCACCGGTGTCAACGAATTCCCCAATCTGGACGAAGTGCCGCTGCCCCAAGGGGATCCGCTCCCGAACGTGCAGCGCTATGCGGCGGCCTTCGAGGCGCTGCGGCACCGTTCGGACGCCCATCTGGAGAAGACCGGTGCCCGGCCGAAGGCGATGCTGCTGCCCCTGGGGCCGTTGGCCGAGCACAACATCCGCACCACCTTCACCGCGAACCTGCTGGCCTCCGGCGGGATCGAGGCCGTCAACCCCGGCCCCCTGGACGCCGCTGCCGTCGGGGCCGCGGTCACGGAGGCCGGTGTCACCGAGATCGCGGTGATCTGCGGCACCGACGCCCGCTACGCCGGTGAGGTGTCGGCCGTCGTCGACGCTGCGCGCGCCGCCGGGGTGGCACACGTCCTGCTGGCGGGACCGGAAAAGGCGGTCGCCGAAGCCGATTCGAAGCCCGACGGCTACCTCACCGCGAAGATCGACGCGGTGAGCGCTCTGTCGGACCTGCTGACCCGATTGGGGGCATGACATGACCGTGCACGATGTCGCCGGCGAGCAGGCCGGCGCTGCCGGGGCGAACAGCATCCAGAGCTTCGCCGACGTCCCGCTGCAGGGGGACACCACGGTGAGCTCGCCGACCCCGTCGGACGTCGACGGCCAGGTGTCCGCGGCCGCGGCCGCACACGGGTACACCGCCGACCAGTTGGACTGGTCCACCCCGGAAGGCATCGACGTCAAGCCCGTCTACATCGGCGCCGACCGTGACTCGATCGTCGAGGCGGGTTACCCGCTGCACAGCCTGCCCGGCGAACCGCCGTTCGTGCGCGGCCCGTATCCGACGATGTACGTCAACCAGCCCTGGACCATCCGCCAGTACGCCGGGTTCTCGACGGCCGCGGAGTCCAACGCGTTCTACCGGCGCAACCTGGCCGCGGGACAGAAGGGTTTGTCGGTGGCGTTCGACCTCGCCACCCACCGCGGTTACGACTCCGATCACCCGCGCGTCGCCGGCGACGTCGGCATGGCGGGCGTGGCGATCGACTCGATCCTCGACATGCGCCAGCTCTTCGACGGTATCGACCTGTCCTCGGTGTCGGTGTCGATGACCATGAACGGAGCCGTGCTGCCCATCCTCGCGCTGTACGTGGTGGCCGCCGAGGAGCAGGGTGTGCCGCCGGAGAAGCTCGCCGGGACCATCCAGAACGACATCCTCAAAGAGTTCATGGTCCGCAACACCTACATCTATCCGCCGAAGCCGTCGATGCGGATCATCTCCGACATCTTCGGTTACACCAGCGCGAAAATGCCGAAGTTCAACAGCATTTCGATCTCCGGCTACCACATCCAGGAGGCGGGCGCGACGGCCGATCTGGAGCTCGGTTACACGCTGGCCGACGGTGTGGAGTACATCAAGGCCGGCCTGGACGCCGGGCTGGACATCGACAAGTTCGCGCCGCGGCTGTCGTTCTTCTGGGGCATCGGCATGAACTTCTTCATGGAGGTGGCCAAGCTGCGCGCCGGCCGGCTGCTGTGGAGCGAGATGGTGTCGCAGTTCGACCCCAAGAGCTCCAAATCGTTGTCGCTGCGCACCCATTCGCAGACCTCCGGCTGGTCGCTGACCGCCCAGGACGCGTTCAACAACGTGGCGCGCACCTGCGTGGAGGCGATGGCCGCCACCCAGGGGCACACGCAATCCCTGCACACCAACGCCCTCGACGAGGCGCTCGCGCTGCCCACCGACTTCTCGGCCCGCATCGCCCGCAACACCCAGCTGCTGCTGCAGCAGGAGTCGGGCACCACACGCCCGATCGACCCGTGGGCCGGTTCGTACTACGTCGAGTGGCTGACCTATCAGCTGGCGGAGAAGGCGCGCGGCCACATCCGCGAGATCGCCGAGCACGGCGGTATGGCGCAGGCCATCAACGAGGGCATCCCGAAGCTGCGCATCGAGGAGGCGGCCGCGCGCACCCAGGCGCGCATCGACTCCGGACAGCAGACCGTGATCGGCGTGAACCGCTACCAGGTCGACGAGGACCACGAGATCGAGGTTCTCAAGGTCGAGAACAGCCGGGTGCGGGCCGAGCAGATCGCGAAACTGGAAAAACTCCGCGCGGAAAGGGATGAGCGCGGGACACAATCCGCGCTGGCCGAGCTGACCCGGGCCGCCGCGGCGACCGGTACCGCCGGAGTGGATGGCCTGGGCAACAACCTGCTGGCGCTGGCGATCAACGCCGCGCGCGCCAAGGCCACCGTCGGCGAGATCTCGGATGCGCTGGAGAAGGTGTACGGCCGGCACCAAGCCGAGATCCGCACCATCGCAGGGGTTTATCGAGACGAGGTGGGTATGGCGAGCAACGTGAGCAGCGCGACCGAGCTCGTCGAGAAGTTCGCCGAGGCCGACGGCCGCCGGCCCCGCATCCTGGTCGCCAAGATGGGTCAGGACGGCCACGACCGCGGCCAGAAGGTCATCGCGACCGCGTTCGCCGACATCGGCTTCGACGTCGACGTCGGCTCGCTGTTCTCCACCCCTGAAGAGGTCGCCCGACAGGCGGCTGACAATGATGTCCACGTCGTCGGGGTGTCCTCGCTGGCGGCCGGTCACCTCACGTTGGTACCTGCGCTGCGCGACGCGCTGGCCGAGGTGGGCCGGCCCGACATCATGATCGTCGTCGGCGGGGTCATCCCCCCGGGTGACTTCGACGAGCTGTACGCCGCCGGCGCGACCGCGATCTTCCCGCCCGGCACCGTCATCGCCGATGCCGCAATCGGGCTGCTGAACAAGCTGGCCGAACGACTCGGGTACAGCTTGAGCTAGATGAATCAGCCGGTCCACGAGCTCGCCGACCTCGCAACCGCTCTGCGCAGCGGCGACCGCTCGGCCCTGGCGAGGGCGATCACGCTGGTCGAGTCGACCCGCCCCGACCACCGGCAGAAGGCACAGGAGCTGCTGCTGGAGCTCATGCCCGAAGCCGGCAGCGCGCTGCACGTGGGGATCACAGGCGTGCCCGGGGTCGGCAAGTCGACGACGATCGAAGCGCTCGGCATGCACCTCATCGAGCAGGGGCACCGGGTGGCGGTGCTTGCGGTCGACCCGTCCTCGACGCGGACCGGGGGATCGATCCTCGGTGACAAGACCCGGATGGCGAAGCTGGCGGTGCACCCGGACGCCTACATCCGGCCCTCACCGACGTCGGGAACCCTCGGTGGGGTTGCCAAGGCCACGCGCGAGACGATCGTGCTGCTCGAAGCCGCCGGCTACGACGTGATCCTGGTCGAGACGGTTGGAGTCGGGCAGTCCGAGGTGACCGTCGCCAACATGGTCGACACGTTCGTCTTCCTCACGCTGGCGCGCACCGGCGACCAGTTGCAGGGCATCAAGAAAGGGGTGCTCGAGCTCGCCGACATCGTGGTGGTCAACAAGGCCGACGGTGAGCACGCCGTCGAGGCCAAGGCCGCCGCGCGCGAACTCGCCGGGGCCATCAGGCTGATCTATCCCCGTGAAACGCTCTGGCGTCCACCGGTTCTGACGATGAGCGCGTTGACCGGCGCCGGGCTCGCGGAGCTCTGGCAGACGATTCTCAGACACCGTGACGTGCTCACCGGGGCCGGACAGTTCGAGGCCAGGCGGCGCACCCAGCAGGTGGAGTGGACATGGTCGATGGTCCGTGACACCGTGCTCGACCGAGTGCTGTCGAGTCCCGGGGTGCGCGCGATCCGCGGTGAGGTCGAGCGTCGGGTTCGCGACGGCGAGCTCACCCCGGCGCTGGCCGCGCAGCAGATCCTCGACGCGGTCGAACCGGCACCGAAAAGCTCCGGCTAACGAATAGGTAAACTCCCGTTAGTTTGCCGCGTGCCGGGGTAAATTTACCCTCGTGACGGGCGTAGACAACCCGGAGCGCGGTGCGGCGCTCTCTCACGGCCATGGTGCGGCTCTGCCCCGCGGCCTACAGGGCGCTGCCGACCCCAATTTCTCCTGCGCTGTGCGCGCGTTCGCGCAGCTTTTTCCGTGGCGCCGCCTCGGCGGCGGAGCGCTGTCGGTGTACCTCGACGGCGAGCCGGTGGTGGACGTGTGGACCGGGTGGGCCGACCGCAAAGGCACCCGGCGCTGGACCGCCGACACCGCACCGATGGTGTTCTCGGCGACCAAAGGGGTCGCGGCCACTGTCATCCATCGGCTGCACGACCGGGGCCTGATCGACTACGACGCGCCCGTCGCCGAGTATTGGCGGGAGTTCGGCGCAAACGGTAAGGCGACGATCACGGTGCGCGACGCCCTGCGTCACCGGGCGGGGCTGTCTCAGCTCAACGGTGTCGCCAAAGCCGACCTGCTCGATCATCTCGGGATGGAGGACAGGCTCGCCGCGGCGCCGCGAAGCTGGCTCCACGGCAAGCCTGCCTACCACGCGTTCACGTTCGGCTGGCTCCTTTCCGGACTTGCCCGTGCGGTTACCGGCAAAGGGATGCGGGAGCTGATCCGCACCGAAGTGGCCGCCCCGCTGAACACCGACGGACTCCATCTGGGCCGGCCGCCGGTGCAGGCCCCCACGCAACCCGCCCAGATCATCGGTCCGCAGACGCGGTTGCAGAATCCGGTGTTCAACCTGGTGGCTCCGCGCGTCGCGGCGTTGCCGTTCTCGGCCGCGTTCGGCGCGATGTACCTGCCCGGGGTCAAAGCGCTGGTGCAGGGAGACACCCCGCTGCTGGACAGCGAGATTCCCGCCGCCAACGGTGTCGCGACCGCGCGGGCGCTGGCCCGCATGTACGGCGCGATCGCCAACGGCGGACGGATCGACGGCACCCAGTACCTGTCCAGCGAGACCGCGGCCAAGCTCATCGGCAGGACGAGCCTGCGGCCTGACCACAGCATGATCATGCCGCTGTCGTTCCACCTGGGTTATCACGGTCTGCCCTTCCCCGGGATCCTGCCCGGGTTCGGTCATGTCGGGCTCGGCGGCTCGCTGGGATGGGCCGATCCGCAGACCGGGCTGTCCTTCGGCTACGTACACAACCGGCTGCTCACTCCGCTGGTCGTCAGCGATCAGGCCGGCTTCGTCACCACCGCGGCCCTGATCCGTCGCGGGGCCGCGCTGGCCCGCAAGAACGGCTACCGCCCGGTGCGCGAGTACGGCGCGCCGTTCACGGAGGTCACCTCCACCGCGGTATGACCGCCGGGCTCAGCGGTTCGCCGTGGTGAACCAGCGGGTCTTGATTCGCCACGAGTAGGCGGACGTCAACGCGAAACCAGCGCCGCAGGCGCAGGCGAACACCCAGACCAGCGTGGTGCCCTGGACGGTCTGCAGCTGGGGGACGAACGCGGTGGTGATGCGCACCACGCAGGCGCCGATCCCCATCGCCGACGCGAACAGGTAGACGTTGGCGACCTGCCGGGACCGCGGGTCGGTGCGCAGGACCATGAGCGCTCGGATGCCGTAGCCGAGCAGGTAGATCAGCATGCCGCAGAGCAGCAGCCAGTACACGTTGAGCCAGAAGTCGGTGGGCACGTCGAAGAAGTCCCGGCGGTAGACCGAGGCTCCGTTACCGAGCCAGAACGCGGCCAGCAGAAGCGGGATGCACACCGTCGCCGGACGCTCGATGTGCTGACGGAACCGTTGCTGCAGGGCGTGGTCCTGTTCCAGCCTGCCCAGAGTGTTGTAGACGACTGCCGACGCGGCGACGATGTAGCAATCGTGGCCGAGATAGTCCTCCAGGTTCCACTTCCCGGTCAGGGAGTACAACAGCGGGCCGAGGGTCTCCGAGGCCAGGGGCGACATCAACAACACCGCCATGCCCTGCAGCGCAATGTTGAGCGTCGCGGCGACCTCCCAGCGGCACGACCAGGTGACGCGGCGAATCCACAAGCTCCACGCGATGCACATCAATGTGATCGCGATGAGTGATGCCAGAGCCATAGGGAATCGCTTTCGAGCGGGCCGTTGTCAGCAAATTGTATGCGCTGAAAGGCCTAAAGGGGAGGAGCGTCCATCCGCGGTGTCAGTTCCGAGAGTCGCGTGCGGCGGGTTGTTTCCGCCTTGGTGGTGGTCCCCGGCAGGGTGCTCACCGCTGGGCCGACCGGGCCGGTCGCCTCGATGTACTGCCACACCTCCTGCCGGCTCATCAGGCCGAACTGAATCTGCAGGTCGGGGTAGCTAAGCGCGAAGCGGTCGGCGACCAGTCGCAGTTCCTCGGCCGAGGGGTAGTCGGCCTCTTTGATCCGCCGGTAATAGGTGCTGCTGGAGATGCCGAGCGCGTCAATGATGTCCTTGGCGTCGATCTCTCCGTCGAGGAGATAGTCGAGCAGGGCTTTCAGCTGTCTGCCGTTCTCATCAGTGCGGGGCATTTGTCCACCATAATGTGCGATCCCTCGTTTGGGCAGCCCCTCCCGGCAAATAGATAACACGCCCTTTATTGACATGGCCGTCACAGTTTTGGGAGCGGTCTCCCAAATTTGGGACATTCGCTGTACGGTTAGCCACATGGTCGCTCCATACATCTCGGACGAGGTCAAACAAGGGCCCGTCCACTCCGCGCCGGTAGCGCTGGAGGTGTTCGATCGCCCCGCGATCGACGTGCTGCCCGCTCGGTCACGCAAATTCGCCACCACGCCGTCGAGCGAACTGACCGAGGAACTCGACGGTGCGGCGGAATGGCTGGGCGTGCAGGTCGAGGAGATCTTGCTGGCCGCCCTCGCGCGCACCTTGGGCCGCACCCGCGGTGACGGGTCCGTCGCCGTCGACGTCACCGGCGGTCATCGCCGGCTCAACCACCGGGTCTCCATGTTGTGCGCGACGCAGATGCCGATGGCTCCGACCGAGATGCTGCAGGGCGCCCACAGCGCGCTGGCGGCGGCGCCTGGTCATCCGGTGGCGCAGTCCGAGGTGCTGCTCAACGTCGCCGACGGTGCGGACGACGGGCCGAGCGCCCGCGCGCTGGAACTCCGGGTCCAGCGGGTCTCCGGATTGCTGCACATCGACTGGTGGTACGACGAGTCCCGCCTCGACGAGTACTCCGTCCAAGAGATGGCCGAGCAGTTCCCGCTGGCCGTCATCGAGATCACCTCGGACGCAGCGGCGCCGCTGTAGACGCGCCCGCTAAACTGGGACGATCGGCGTCGATCCGGTCATCACCGGGGAGCCTTCGGAAGAACAGCGGGAGCCGCAGTGCTCACGCCCAGTAGAACCGAACGGGTGGGCCCGTCATCGCCCTGACTTGAGTGGCGCACCTTGGTGGTGCGCAAGCGGGGTGGTACCGCGGCGCTCGCGCACCGGCGCGACGTTCGTCCCCGTGCCTGAAGTCGACATGGCACGAGGAGCACGACGTCCGTGACCGCATATCCGAAGCCCGCCGCCGGCGCCCCGAAGTTTCCGGAGCTGGAAGCCGAGGTGCTGAGCTACTGGGACAGCGACGACACGTTCCGGGCCAGCATCGCGCGCCGCGACGGCGCCCCAGAGTACGTCTTCTACGACGGCCCGCCCTTCGCCAACGGGCTGCCGCACTACGGGCATCTGCTGACCGGCTACGTCAAGGACATCGTGCCGCGCTACCAGACGATGCGCGGATACAAGGTGGAGCGCCGGTTCGGGTGGGATACCCACGGTCTGCCCGCCGAGCTGGAGGTACAGCGCCAGCTCGGCATCACCGACAAGGCCCAGATCGAAGAGATGGGCATCGAGAAGTTCAACGAGGCCTGCCGTGAGTCGGTGCTGAAGTACACCGACGAGTGGCGGGCCTATGTCACCCGGCAGGCCCGCTGGGTCGATTTCGACAACGACTACAAGACCCTCGACATCGGTTTCATGGAATCGGTGATCTGGGCCTTCAAGCAGTTGTGGGACAAGGGTCTGGCCTACGAGGGCAACCGGGTGCTCCCGTACTGCTGGAACGACGAGACGCCGCTGTCCAGCCACGAACTGCGCATGGACGACGACGTCTACCAGAATCGGCAGGACCCGGCCCTCACGGTGGGGTTCCGGATCACGTCGGGCGATCTCGCGGGCGCCTACCTTCTGATCTGGACGACGACGCCGTGGACGCTGCCGTCCAACCAGGCGGTCGCGGTCAATCCCGACGTCACCTATGTCGTCGTCGAGTCCGACGGCAAGCGATTCGTACTCGCCGAGGCACGGCTCGGCGCCTACGCACGCGAACTCGGCGAGGAGCCGACCGTCGTCGCCACGTACCACGGCCGCGAGCTTCTCGACGTGCACTACGCGCCGCCCTTCCCGTATTTCATGGACTCGCCGAACGCTTTTCGAGTACTGCCTGCAGAGTTCGTCAGTACCGAAGACGGCACCGGTCTGGTGCACATGTCGCCGGCATACGGCGAAGACGACATGGCGACAGCGCAGGCCGGCGGCATCGAGGCCGTCACGCCGGTGGACGCCAAGGGGCGCTTCGACGCGAGTGTGCCCGACTACGCCGGTCAACACGTGTTCGACGCGAACCCGCAGATCATCCGCGACCTGAAGAACGGCACCGGGGCGGCGGCGGTCAACGGTGCGGTGCTGCTGCGCCACGACACCTACGAACACTCCTACCCGCACTGCTGGCGCTGCCGGAACCCGCTGATCTACCGCGCGGTGTCGTCGTGGTTCATCAAGGTGACGCAGTTCCGGGAGCGCATGGTCGAGCTCAATCAGCAGATCACCTGGTATCCCGAACACGTCAAGGACGGGCAGTTCGGCAAGTGGCTGGCCGGCGCGCGCGACTGGTCGATCTCACGGAACCGCTACTGGGGCACGCCGATTCCGGTGTGGAAGTCCGACGATCCGGCCTATCCGCGAATCGATGTCTACGGCAGCCTCGACGAGCTCGAGCGTGATTTCGGGGTCCGGCCGGACAACCTGCACCGGCCCTTCATCGACGAGCTGACCCGGCCCAACCCCGACGATCCGACCGGGAAGTCGACGATGAGGCGCATCGAGGATGTGCTCGATGTGTGGTTCGACTCCGGGTCGATGCCTTTCGGGCAGGTGCACTACCCGTTCGAGAACCAGGACTGGTTCGACGGAGTCGATTCCGCCGACCCTGACAAGCGGGTTGTCGGGCATTTCCCCGGCGACTTCATCGTCGAGTACATCGGCCAGACCCGCGGCTGGTTCTACACGCTGCACGTCCTGGCCACCGCGCTGTTCGACCGCCCGGCGTTCCGCACGAGCGTGTCGCACGGCATCGTGCTCGGCAACGACGGCCAGAAGATGAGCAAGTCGCTGCGCAACTACCCGGACGTGTCCGAGGTGTTCGACCGCGACGGTTCCGACGCCATGCGCTGGTTCCTGATGGCCTCGCCGATCCTGCGGGGCGGCAACCTTATCGTCACCGAACAGGGCATCCGCGACGGTGTCCGCCAGGTACTGCTCCCGCTGTGGAACGCATATTCGTTCCTGGCGCTCTACGCGCCGGAGAAGGGCACCTGGCGCACGGACTCGACGCACGTGCTGGACCGCTACATCCTGGCCAAGCTCGCGGTGCTGCGCGACGATCTGACCGCCTCCCTTGACGTGTGCGACATCTCGCAGGCGTGTGACCAGCTGCGGCAGTTCACCGAGGCGCTGACGAACTGGTATGTGCGACGGTCGCGTTCGCGGTTCTGGGAAGAGGACCGCGACGCCATCGACACGCTGCACACCGTGCTCGAGGTGACGAGCCGGTTGGCCGCGCCGCTGCTTCCGCTGATCACCGAGGTGATCTGGCGCGGCCTGACCGGGGAACGGTCGGTGCACCTGACCGACTGGCCGGAAGCCGGCGCGGTGCCCGCCGATCCGCAACTGGTCGCCGACATGGACCTGGTGCGCGAGGTCGCCTCCGCGGGGTCGTCGCTGCGTAAGGCGAAGAAACTCCGCGTGCGTCTGCCGCTGCTGAAACTGACTGTGGCCGTGCAGGATCCGAAGAGGTTGGAACCCTACCGGGATCTCATCGCCGATGAGCTCAACGTGAAGTCCGTCGAACTCACCGATGACATCGCCGGCCACGGCCGCTTCGAGCTGACCGTCAACGCCCGGGTCGCCGGACCGCGCCTGGGCAAGGACGTGCAAGCGGCGATCAAGGCGGTCAAGGCGGGGGAGGCGGTCGTCAACGACGATGGCACGCTCACCGCGGGCCCGGCTGTGTTGCGGCCCGAGGAGTACAGCTCGAGGCTGGTCGCCGCGGATCCCGAGTTCACCGCCGCGCTGGCCGACGGAGCCGGGCTGGTGGTGCTCGACGGCACCATCACCCCGGAGCTGGAAGCCGAGGGCTGGGCCAAGGACCGGATCCGCGAGCTGCAGGAGCTGCGCAAGTCCACCGGACTTGACGTCTCCGACCGCATTTCGGTGGTGATCTCGGTGCCGGCCGAGAACGAGCAGTGGGCCCGGACCCACCGCGATCTCATCGCGGATGAGATCCTGGCGACCAGTTTCGAGTTCGGCGATCCCGCCGACGCGACCGAGATCGGCGACGGCGTGCGGGTGGCGATCAGCAGAGCGTGACGGCCCGCGCGGCGGTGGGCCGGCGAGGGTCACCCCGCGCTGACGCGGGCGCTGCGACCGGAGAACGCCACCACGTCACCCGGATGCAGCTGCCTGCCGCGGCGCTGCTCGGTGTCGCCGTTGACGGTGACCAGGCCGTCGGCGATCACCGACTTGGCGTCGGCGCCCGAATCGATCAGCCCTGACAGCTTCAGGAACTGACCGAGCCGGATCGATGCGTCCCGGATCGCGACGTCGGCCGGCTCACTACTCGGGTGTGCCATACCGCCACGGTATCCGGCACCGCCTAGCATCGGCGGATGTGGCCGCCCGATGGGTCCTGCACCTGGACATGGATGCGTTCTTCGCTTCCGTGGAACAGCTGACCCGGCCCACGCTACGGGGCAGACCTGTGCTCGTCGGCGGGCTGGGCGGGCGCGGGGTGGTCGCGGGTGCCAGCTACGAGTCTCGGGTTTTCGGTGCCCGCTCGGCCATGCCGATGCACCAGGCCCGCCGGCTGGTCGGCGCCGCCGCCGTCGTGCTGCCACCCCGCGGAGTGGTCTACGGACTGGCCAGCCGCCGGGTGTTCGAGACCGTGCGGGCCAAAGTGCCTGTGCTCGAACAGCTGTCGTTCGACGAGGCGTTCGGCGAGCCGGCCGAGCTGGTGGGCGCCGCGCCGGCCGAGGTCGCCGCGTTCTGCGAGGAACTGCGAGCCGAGGTGGCCGAGGCCACCGGGCTGGTCGCCTCTGTGGGCGCCGGGTCGGGCAAGCAGCTGGCCAAGATCGCGTCGGGACTGGCCAAACCGAACGGCATCACGGTGGTGCCCCGCGACGAGGAGCGGGCGCTGCTCGACAGGCTGCCGGTGCGTCGGCTCTGGGGCATCGGGCCGGTGGCCGAGGAGAAGCTGCACCGGCTGGGTATCGAGACCGTCGGCGAGTTCGCCGCCCTCACCGACGCCGAGGTGGGCAACATCCTCGGCCCCACCGTGGGACCCGCGCTGCACCGGCTGGCGCGCGGTGTCGACGACCGGCCGGTCGCCGAGAACGCCCCGGCCAAACAGATCAGTGCGGAGTCGACCTTCCCCGAGGACCTCACCACGATGTCGCAGCTCGCCGACGCCGCGGGGCCGATCGGCGAGCACGCGCACCGGCGGCTGCTCAAGGACGGACGTGGGGCGCGCACCGTCACCGTCAAGCTCAAGAAATCCGACATGAGCATCCTGACAAGGTCGGCTACGTTGCCCTACGCCACCACCCACGCGGGCACCCTGATCGCAACAGCGCGGCGGCTGTTGCTCGACCCGGTGGAGATCGGGCCCATTCGTCTTATCGGCGTCGGCTTTTCGGGTCTCTCGGAGGTGCAGCAGGAGTCGTTGTTCCCCGACCTGGAGCTGATGGCCACCGAAGAGGTCGCCGGGGACGGCGCACCGCAACCGGCCGCGGATCTTGCCCCGGCCGCGCCGGCGTGGCGTGTCGGCGACGACGTCGCGCACCGCGACCTCGGGCACGGGTGGCTGCAGGGCGCCGGTCACGGGGTGATGACGGTGCGGTTCGAGACCCGAAGCAGCGGACCGGGACCGGCGCGCACGTTTCGCGCCGACGACCCCGACATCACGCGCGCGAACCCGGTGGACAGCCTGGACTGGCCGGAGTACGTCGAACAGCTCGCCCGCCGGGACAGCCCGTAGCGCTCAACCCCAGCGGGCGAAGACCGGTGCGGGGTCGGCCGCCGCGGCCAGCGACGCCATCAGCAGCACCCGGGCCTGCGGCGGCCGCAGCCGGGGCGCCACGAACGCGCCCGCGTCCACCAGAGCGCGCCCGGGCCCGTAACCGGGGCTGACCGCGCCGCCCGGGACACGGGTGGACACCGCGACGGCGAGCCCGCTGCGGCAGTGCCGGCGGACGCCCTCGATCAGGGCCGCGCCGGCGTTGCCCGCGCCGAGCCCCTGCAGCACGACGCCCCGGGCGCCGGCGGCCACGCACGCATCGAGTGCGACGGTGTCCGCGCCCGGGTACGCGGCGACGATGTCGACGCGCGGAGCGTCCGCGGCGCGCAAGGCGCCGAGATATGGGCGGGTCTTTCCGCCGTCGACGCGATGCCCGGTGAAGCTCTGCAGGTCCGTGGTCGCGACCTTGCTCAGGCCGAGGGCGCCGAACACCTCACCGGCGAAGCTCACGACCACACCGCGTCCGCGGGACTCGGGTCGGGCCGCGACGGTCAGCGCGTCACGCAGGTTGGCCGGACCGTCGGCGTCCGCCGCGTCGGCGCTGCGCTGCGCGCCGGTCAGCACCACGGGTGCGGCGCCGTCGTAGGTGAGCTCGAGCCAGAGCGCGGTCTCTTCCATCGTGTCGGTGCCGTGGGTGATGACGATGCCGGTCGCGCCGGCGCGGGCCGCCTCGTCGACCGCGGCGCCGATCCTGTCCCAGTCGGGCGGGGTGAGTTGCGAGCTGTCCACCGTCAGCGCGTCGACGACCTCGACGTCCAAGCCGGCGGTCAGGTCTGCGCCGGACCGGGTCGGGCGCTTCACCCCCTCGGCGTCGGCGCTCGTCGAGATCGTGCCTCCGGTGGCGATGACAACCAGGCGACCCATGGGTGGGATTCTCGCCCATCACCGCTTTGCGATGATGGACGCGTGACAGACGAATCGTCGGGACCGGTCGAACCCACGACCGGCGAGGAGTCGGCGGCGACGCCTGCGCCGCGCCGGCTGCGCCTGCTCTTCACCGTCGCCGGGGTGGTGCTCGTCCTGGACATCGTCACCAAGGTGCTCGCGGTCAAGCTGTTGACGCCGGGTCAGCCGGTGTCGATCATCGGCGACACGGTGACGTGGACGCTGGTGCGCAACTCGGGGGCGGCCTTCTCGATGGCGACCGGCTACACCTGGGTGCTGACCCTGGTGGCCACCGGGGTCGTCATCGGCATCATCTGGATGGGCCGGCGGCTGGTGTCGCCGTGGTGGGCGCTCGGGCTGGGTCTGATCCTCGGCGGCGCGATGGGCAACCTGGTCGACCGCTTCTTCCGCTCGCCCGGACCGCTGCGCGGCCACGTCGTGGACTTCCTGTCCATCGGGTGGTGGCCGGTGTTCAACGTCGCCGACCCGTCGGTGGTCGGCGGCGCGATCCTGCTGGTGGTGTTGTCGCTGTTCGGATTCGATTTCGACACCATCGGACGGCGCCGGCCGGACGGCGGCGACGGCACCGTGGGGCCGCGCCCGCCGGAGGGCGGCGACGAGAACGGATGACGACGCGATCGATGCCGGTTCCCGAGGGGCTGGCGGGCATGCGGGTGGACGCCGGGCTGGCGCGCCTGCTCGGGTTGTCCCGGACGGCGGCCGCCGCGATCGCCGAGGAGGGCGGCGTCGAACTCGACGGAGCGCGGGCCGCCAAGTCCGACAAGCTGACCGCGGGTGCCTGGCTCGAGGTCACCCTGCCCGAGGCGCCCGCGCCGGTGGAGAACACCCCGGTCGATATCGAAGGCATGGAGATCCTGTACGCCGACGACGACATCGTCGCGGTCGACAAACCGCCGGGGGTCGCCGCGCATGCCACCGTCGGCTGGCACGGCCCCACCGTGCTCGGCGGGCTCGCCGCCGCCGGCTTCCGGATCAGCACCTCGGGCATTCACGAGCGGCAGGGCATCGTGCACCGTCTGGATGTCGGCACCTCCGGCGTCATGGTGGTGGCGCTGTCCGAGCGGGCGTACACCGTGCTCAAGCGCGCATTCAAGCAGCGCACCGTCGAGAAGCGTTACCACGCGCTGGTGCAGGGCCACCCGGATCCGTCCAGCGGCACCATCGACGCGCCGATCGGCCGGCACCGGGGCCACGACTGGAAGTTCGCGGTCGTCGAGGACGGCCGGCACAGCGTCACCCATTACGACACACTGGAAGCCCACCAGGCGGCCAGTCTGCTCGACATCGAGCTGGAGACCGGGCGCACCCATCAGATCCGGGTGCACTTCGCCGCGCTGCATCACCCCTGCTGCGGCGACGTGACCTACGGCGCCGACCCGACGCTGGCGAAAAGGCTTGGGCTGGAACGTCAGTGGCTACACGCCCGGTCGCTGGCGTTCGCGCATCCGGCCGACGGCAGACGGGTCGAGATCGCCAGTCCCTATCCGGCCGACCTGCAGCACGCGCTCGACGTGCTACGCGGTCAACACCGGTGAGGTCGGGTCTGCTCTTCGGCGCGGGGGCCTACATGATGTGGGGTCTGTTCCCGGCGTTCTTCCCGCTGCTCAAACCGGCGGGAGCAGTGGAGATCCTCGCGCACCGCATCATCTGGAGCTTCGCGCTGATGGTCGTCGTCGTCGCGGTGGTGCGACGGCTCGGCGACCTGAAACAGATCGACCGCCGCACCTGGCTTCTGCTGATCGCGGCGGCCGGGCTGATCTCGGCGAACTGGCTGATCTACGTGTACGCGGTGAACAACGGGCATGTCGTGGACGCGGCCCTCGGCTATTTCATCAACCCGCTGGTGGCCATCGCGCTCGGGATGGTGATCTTTCGCGAGAAGCTCAACCGCTGGCAGGTCGCCGCGCTGGCGGTCGCGGTGGTCGCGGTGGTGATCCTGACGGTGCAGGTGGGGCAACCGCCGCTGGTGGGCCTCGGTCTGGCGCTGTCGTTCGCGCTGTACGGCGCGGTCAAGAAGTCGGTGCGCACCGATCCGCGGGTGAGCGTCGGCCTGGAGGCCGCGATCGCGACACCGTTCGCCGTTGCGTACCTGGTGGTGTTGCAGAGCGGCGGGAACGGCACGCTCACCGGCCACGGCGCCGGCCACGTCGCACTGTTGATCCTGTCCGGAGTGCTGACCGCGCTGCCGTTGCTGCTGTTCGCGGCGGCCGCACAGCGTCTGGCGATGGTGACGCTGGGGCTGCTGTTCTATGTGACGCCGGCGATGCAGCTGTCATGGGGAGTGCTGGTCGGGGGCGAGCCGATGCCGCCGATGCGGTGGGTGGGTTTCGCCCTGATCTGGTTGGCGCTGGTGGTGTTCACCGCCGACGCGGTTCGCCGTACTCGCGCCGAGCGGCGGTCGTCTCAGCCCGCCCCGGTGTGAACTTTGCGCAGTTTGCCGTTGACCGTCTCTCAGCTATGTCATAGCGTTTGCCCGTGGAGGACGACACCCCGGCGGCGCCTGCGGTTCGCAAGCGCGGCCGCCCAGTGGGTGCCGATTCCGAGCAGACCCGCCGCTCGATCGTGCGCGCAGCCCGCGACCTGATCGCCGACCGGGGCTACCACGCTGCGACGTTCCAGCAGATCGCGGCCCGGGCCGGGGTCAGCAGGCCGACGCTGCACTACTACTTCTCCACCCGCGAAGAGCTCTACGAGGTGCTGCTGGCCGACGCCCGCGAGCAGCTGGAGCGCTGCGCCGCCGACGCGATGCGGGAGGTCTCGCTCCTCCCGCAGCTGGCGGCGTTCACCGCGGGAATGCAGCGACTGGGCGCCGCCCAGCCGGCACTGGTCAAGATGGTGATCACCGCCAGGATCGACCATCACCGCGGCACGCACCGCCACGACGCCGCGACCGCTGTCGTCACGGCCTCGCACGCGTTCTACGACGCTGTGGTCGTCGACGCGGTGCGCCGCGGCGAGCTGCCCCCCGACACCGACGCGCATGCGGTCGCCGACATGCTCGGCGCGCTGTTCTGGGGGCTGGCCTTCCATGCGGGGTTCGTCGCAGACGCCCACGGCGCACAGGACGCCGATCCGATTGCCAGGCAATTGTTTCTCGTGCTCGGCTGCGGATTGCTGAATCCGCAGAGGGCGGCAGCCGTCGACGCGTGATCGGAAGAACGCGAGACACGCAGCCCGACACGCCGGGCGCTGTCGGCCGGCGGTCCTAGACTGGCTTGCCTATGAGCGGCTCATTCGTGCATCTGCACAACCACACCGAGTACTCGATGCTCGACGGCGCCGCGAAGGTCAAGCCGATGCTCGCCGAGGCCCAGCGGCTGGAAATGCCGGCGATCGGCATGACCGACCACGGAAACATGTTCGGCGCCAGCGAGTTCTACAACGCCGCCACCGACGCCGGCATCAAGCCGATCATCGGTGTGGAGGCCTACATCGCCCCGGCGTCGAGGTTCGACACCAAGCGGGTGCTGTGGGGTGACCCCAGCCAGAAGAGCGACGACGTGTCGGGCAGCGGCTCGTACACGCACATGACGATGGTCGCCGAGAACGCCACCGGGCTGCGCAACCTGTTCAAACTGTCGTCGTTGGCCTCGTTCGAGGGGCAGCTGGGCAAGTGGTCGCGCATGGACGCCGAGATCATCGCCGAGCACGCCGAGGGCATCATCGCCACCACCGGCTGCCCGTCCGGCGAGGTCCAGACCCGGCTGCGGCTGGGGCACCGGCAGGAGGCGCTGGACGCGGCCGCCAAGTGGCGGGAGATCTTCGGCCCGGAGAACTTCTTCCTCGAGCTGATGGATCACGGTCTGGAGATTGAACGGCGGGTTCGCGACGGCCTGCTGGAGATCGGGCAGAAGCTCGGCATCCCGCCGCTGGCCACCAACGACTGCCACTACGTCACCCGCGAAGCGTCGCGCAACCACGAAGCCCTGCTGTGCGTGCAGACCGGCAAGACGCTGTCGGACCCGACGCGGTTCAAGTTCGACGGCGACGGCTACTTCCTCAAGTCCGCGGCGGAGATGCGGGCGCTGTGGGACGACCAGGTGCCCGGCGCGTGCGACTCGACACTGCTGATCGCCGAGAGGGTGCAGTCCTACGCCGACGTGTGGACGCCGCGCGACCGGATGCCGATCTTCCCGGTGCCCGAGGGGCACGATCAGGCGTCCTGGCTGCACCACGAGGTGATGGCCGGCCTGGAACGGCGCTTCCCGGGGGCGGTGGGCCAGGAGTACATCGACCGCGCCGAGTACGAGATCAAGGTCATCTGCGACAAGGGCTTCCCGTCGTACTTCCTGATCGTCGCCGACCTGATCAACTATGCGCGCTCGGTCGACATCCGGGTCGGACCGGGCCGCGGGTCGGCGGCCGGGTCCCTGGTGGCCTACGCGCTGGGCATCACCAACATCGACCCGATCCCGCACGGGCTGCTGTTCGAGCGCTTCCTGAACCCGGAACGCCCGTCTGCCCCCGACATCGACATCGACTTCGACGACCGGCGGCGCGGTGAGATGCTGCGCTACGCGGCGAACAAGTGGGGCAGTGACCGCGTCGCTCAGGTCATCACCTTCGGCACCATCAAAACCAAAGCTGCACTGAAGGATTCGGCGCGCGTCAACTACGGCCAGCCGGGCTTCGCGATCGCCGACCGGATCACCAAGGCGCTGCCGCCGCCGATCATGGCCAAGGACATCCCGCTCTCGGGTATCACCGACCCGAACCACGAGCGGTACAAGGAGGCTGCCGAGGTTCGCAGCCTGATCGACACCGACCCGGACGTGCGGACCATCTACGAGACCGCGCGCGGGCTGGAGGGGCTGGTCCGCAACGCCGGCGTGCACGCCTGCGCGGTCATCATGAGCTCGGAACCGCTCATCGACGCGATCCCGCTGTGGCGCCGGCCGCAGGACGGCGCGGTCATCACCGGCTGGGACTACCCGTCGTGTGAGGCCATCGGGCTGCTGAAGATGGACTTCCTGGGGCTGCGGAACCTGACGATCATCGGGGACTGCATCGAGAACATCAAGGCCAACCGCGGTACCGATGTCGACCTGGAGTCGCTGGCCCTCGACGATCCGTTGGCCTATGAGTTGCTCGGCCGCGGCGACACGCTCGGGGTCTTCCAGCTCGACGGCGGGCCGATGCGCGACTTGCTGCGCCGCATGCAGCCCACCGAGTTCAACGACATCGTCGCGGTGCTGGCGCTGTACCGGCCCGGCCCGATGGGCATGAACGCCCACAACGATTACGCCGACCGCAAGAACGGCCGCCAGCCCATCAAGCCGATCCATCCCGAACTCGAGGAACCGCTCAAGGAGATCCTGGCCGAGACCTACGGCCTGATCGTCTACCAAGAGCAGATCATGTTCATCGCCCAGAAGGTCGCCTCCTACACCATGGGTAAGGCCGACGCGCTGCGAAAAGCCATGGGTAAGAAGAAACTCGAGGTGCTCGAAGCCGAGTACAAGGGTTTCCGGGAGGGCATGACCGCCAACGGTTTCAGCGAGGGCGCAGTCAAGGCGCTGTGGGACACCATCCTTCCGTTCGCCGGCTACGCGTTCAACAAGTCGCACGCCGCGGGGTACGGCCTGGTGTCGTACTGGACGGCCTATTTGAAGGCCAACTACCCGGCCGAGTACATGGCGGGCCTGCTCACCTCGGTCGGCGACGACAAGGACAAGGCCGCGGTCTACCTCGCGGACTGCCGCCGGCTGGGCATCACCGTGCTGCCGCCGGACGTCAACGAATCGGTGCAGAACTTCGCCTCCGTCGGCGACGACATCCGTTTCGGCCTCGGCGCGGTGCGCAACGTCGGCGCGAACGTCGTTGCGTCCCTTGTCCACACGCGCGACGAGAAGGGCAAGTACACCGACTTCTCGGACTACCTGAACAAGATCGACATCGCCGCCTGCAACAAGAAGGTGACGGAATCGCTGATCAAGGCCGGCGCGTTCGATTCGCTGGGCCATCCGCGCAAAGGTCTGTTCCTGGTGCACACCGACGCGGTGGACTCGGTGCTCGGCACCAAGAAAGCCGAGGCCATGGGTCAGTTCGACCTGTTCGGCGGCGGCGACGGCGGGACCGGCTCCGACGCGGTGTTCACCATCAAGGTGCCCGACGAGGAGTGGGAGGACAAGCACAAGCTCGCCCTCGAGCGGGAGATGCTCGGCCTGTACGTGTCCGGCCACCCGCTCAACGGGATCGCGCATCTGCTGGCCGCGCAGGTCGACACCCAGATCCCGGCCATCCTCGACGGCGACGTCGCCAACGACACCCAGGTCCGGGTCGGCGGCATCCTCGCCTCGGTGAACCGCCGGGTCAACAAGAACGGCCTGCCCTGGGCGTCGGCGCAGCTGGAAGATCTCACCGGCGGGATCGAGGTGCTGTTCTTCCCGCAGACCTACTCGATGTTCGGCGCCGAGATCGCCGACGACGTGGTGGTGCTCGTCGGGGCCAAGGTCGCGATCCGCGACGACCGCATCTCGCTGATCGCCAATGAGCTTGTGGTGCCGGACTTCTCCAGCGCGCAGGTCAACCGTCCGGTCGCGGTGAGTCTGCCGACGCGCCAGTGCACCGTCGACAAGGTGTCGGCGCTCAAGCAGGTGCTGGCGCGGCATCCCGGCACCGCGCAGGTTCACTTGCGGCTGATCAGCGGGGAGCGCATCACCACGCTGGAACTGGACCAGTCGCTGCGGGTCACACCGTCCTCGGCTCTGATGGGCGACCTCAAGGAACTGTTGGGCCCGGGCTGCCTCGGGGGGTAAGCCCGCCGGCGGCGCGCCGTTTCAACTCGTGGCCCCGGGGTATTCGCGGCGGATTGCCGACCGGAAAGGCTACGAGTATGGACGCATTGACCTTCCTCCGCGCGGATCACAAGAGCGTGCTGGGCATGCTGGAGGTGCTCGACGGCGCGTCCTCGGGATCCGCGGCCCAGATGAGCGGGCTGAAAACCATGGTGAAGAACCTTGTCATCTCCGAGTCGCAGCACGAGGCGATCGAGCAGCAGTTCTTCTGGCCGGTCGTCCGCGATGTGCTCGGGAACGACGGCGAGGAACTTGCCGACCGTGCGATCGAGCAGGAACAGGCGGGAAAGAACCTGCTGCAGCGACTCGAAGACGGCGCGCCCGGCGAGCATGACTACCACGAAGCCCTGCAGGAGTTCGTCAAGGCCGGCCGTGAGCACATCAGGTACGAGCAGGACGTGGTGTGGCCGAGGTTCCGGGCGGCGGTCAGCCGCGAGGACCTCGAGACGCTGGGCGAGAAGCTGGAGGCAGCGAAGAAGATCGCGCCGACACGGCCACACCCTGACACCCCGGGCAGCTCCACCGCGCAGAAGACGATGGGTCTCGGCGCCGCGGTCGTGGACCACGTGCGCGACGCGGTCAGTGGCCGTGACACCGAGAACCCACCCGACCCACAGACGCACTGACCTCGCAGCGAAGGCCGGCGCCGCTATTGCACGGCGCCGACCTTGCTCATGAATCAGGTTGCCGGACTGTGTTGTTCATGGGTGAAGGGCTTCTCGCTGCGCACGGCGGGCTGGCCCTGCGGACTCCGTTGCGCGCCCTTGTTCTTGCGTGTCTCCCCGCCGAGCCACTGCTCGGCCGGGTTCTCGACGTACTTCCATTCCATGCCTTGTGGCCACGGCCCCTGACCTTCGTTCCACGGCCCGCGCACCGATCCCTGGCCGTTGGACATGTTGAAGGCGACGTTCTGGAAGCGGTCGTCGCCGGGCAGTTGGCCCGGTGGGAAGTTGACCGGCAACTCGTTGAGCGCGGCGGTGAATTGCTGGTAGTGGGTGACCTCCCTGGTCATGAGGAAGGTCAACGTGTCCTGCACTCCCGGATCGTCGGTGAACTGCTTGAGGTATTCGTAGACGATCTTCGCCCGCGACCGCAGCCAGGTTGCTGCGCAGGTCGACGGTCGGGTCACCATTGGCGTTGACGAATGTGCCCTGCCAGGGGACGCCGGCGGAGTCCCTGACGTCGGGCCCGCCGCCGGTGAGCGTGAAGTACAGCGGGTTGACCGCGACGCTGTGGATGATGTCGTCGCGACCGTCACGGCTGGCCATTGCCGGCATCCAGTCGCAGCGCTCGTTGGCCATCTTCAGGTCGTCGTTGAGCCCGTCGAGGAGCATGGTGATCATCGATCCGACCATCTCCAGATGGCTGAACTCTTCGGTGGCGATGTCCATGAACAGGTCGTACATCTTCGGGTTCTTCTGCCGGAGGACGAAGGCCTGCGTGAAGTACTGCATCGCGGCTTTCAGTTCGCCGTTCGCGCCGCCGAATTGCTCCTGCAACAGTGTGGCGAAGCGGGGATCCGGCTTCTCGACGCGTACCTCGAACTGAAGGTCCTTGTTGTGAATGAACATAAAAGACTCCCGCGCTGATCGATTGACAGATCGGCGCCGAGTACCCGAGAGGGCGGGTGTTAAACAGATCACACCCGGCCGCAGCGAGGCGATCCGCTCGGGACCGTGCCTAGTGTCGCAGCGAGCAGGCCAGGCCCAGAGTCAGCCACAGCACGGTGGCGACGCCGGCGCCGCTGAGCACTGCGGGACCGGCGGACAACGTGACCCCGCCGACGACGACGAACGTCAGCAGTCCGAGCAGCAGGGCGAGCACCTTGTACGCGGGCCACGCGACGCCGGCGATCGAGAACGACGCGGCCGGACGGGCCACGACGGCTCGGAAGTGTTCGGCGGTCGTCATACGATTGACGATAGCTCGTATCAGAAGTTTCGGCCACCCGAAACGCTGGTTGAGGAGCGGCTTATTTTGTTAGCTCGGCTAGCGGATCGACGCGGCGCATTTTCCCCGGGACGGGGTGCGGTGGCACCATTATCCGGTGTCCGCAGAGCTGAGCAGCAGTCCCCGTATCGATCCCGCCGCGCCGTTGCGCGCCGTGGACATCGACGAGGCCGCCAAGCGAATTTCGGGCGTCGTGTCCCAGACGCCGCTGCAGCTCAGTGACCGACTGTCGGCGCTGACCGGGGCGCAGGTGTACCTCAAGCGCGAGGACCTGCAGGCGGTCCGCTCCTACAAGCTGCGCGGTGCCTACAACCTGCTCATGCAGCTGAGCGCCGAAGAGAAGGCCGCCGGTGTGGTGTGTTCCTCGGCCGGCAACCACGCGCAGGGCTTCGCGCTGGCCTGCCGGTCGATGGGGGTGCGCGGCCGCGTGTACGTCCCCGCCAAGACCCCGAAGCAGAAACGCAACCGGATCCTCTACCACGGCGGCGAGTTCATCGAGTTGATCGTCGGCGGCAAGACCTACGATCTCGCCGCCCAGGCGGCCCTCGACGACGTCGCGCGTACCGGCGCCACGCTGGTGCCGCCGTACGACGATCTACGCACGATGGCCGGTCAGGGCACGATCGCGGTGGAGATCCTCGATCAGCTCGGCGCCGAACCGGATCTGGTGGTCGTGCCGGTCGGCGGCGGTGGCTGCATCGGCGGCATCACCACCTATCTGGCCGAGTGCACCGCGACGACGTCGGTTCTCGGTGTCGAACCCGCCGGAGCGGCGTCGCTGGTCGCTGCGCTGGCCAAGGGTGAACCGGTCACGCTGCCGGAGGTCGACCAGTTCGTCGACGGCGCGGCCGTCGCGCGGATCGGCGCCCGACCCTTCCAGGCGCTGTCAGCCGCCGGCGACATGGTCTCGATCACCACGGTCGACGAGGGTGCGGTGTGCACCGCCATGCTCGATCTGTACCAGAACGAGGGGATCATCGCCGAACCCGCCGGCGCGCTGTCGGTGGCCGCGCTGATGGATGCCGACATTCAGCCGGGGTCCACGGTGGTGTGCCTGATCTCCGGCGGCAACAACGACGTGTCCCGCTACGGCGAGGTGCTGGAACGCTCGCTGGTTCATCTCGGTCTGAAGCACTACTTCCTGGTCGACTTCCCGCAGGAACCGGGCGCGCTGCGCAGGTTCCTCGACGAGGTGCTCGGACCGAACGACGACATCACCCTGTTCGAGTACGTCAAGCGCAACAACCGCGAGACCGGTGAGGCGCTGGTCGGCATCGAGATGGCCTCGGCATCAGACCTGGAGGGTCTGCTGGCGCGGATGAACGCCTCGGAATGCCACGTCGAACTCCTGGAACCGGGGTCGCCGACCTACCGTTACCTGACCTGACGCCGGAGCACTGCGACCGAGTGCCCCCCGATACGGGTGCGGCCGTCCTCGACCGCGGGTTCCTCCCAGGCCAGCACGACCTCGCCCGCCACCGGGACCTCGACGGGGTCCGCTCCGAGGTTGCACACCACCGCGAGCGCTCCGCGATGCATCACGAACCAGCGGGCGGCCTCGTCATAGTCGATATCCAGATGGTCCAGCCACGGGTCGGCCATGTCGGGTTCACGGTGCCGCAGCGCGATCAGTCCGCGGTAGAACTCCAGCAGGCGCGCGTGCTCGCCGGTGCCGCGCTCGTCCCACTTCAGCTTCGACCGCTCGAAGGTCGCCGGATCCTGAGGATCCGGGATTTCGTCGGCGTCCCAACCGTGTTCGGCGAACTCCCGCTTGCGGCCCTCGGCGGTCGCCCGCGCCAGCTCGGGCTCGGGATGCGAGCTGAAGAACTGGAACGGTGACGAAGACCCCCACTCCTCGCCCATGAAAAGCATTGCGGTGTAGGGGGATCCCAGCGCGAGGGCAGCCTTGACGGCCAGCTGTCCGGTGGTCAGGTTCTGCGACGGCCGGTCGCCGATCGCCCGGTTGCCCACCTGGTCGTGGGTGAGTGTGTAGGCCAGCAGGCGGGTGGCCGGGATCTCGGAGGTGTCGAGCGGCCGGCCGTGCCGGCGACGGCGGAACGACGAGAAGGTGCCGGCGTGGAAATACCCGTGCCGCAGCGTCTGGGCCAGTGTCTTCAGGCTGCCGAAGTCACCGTAGTAGCCCTGACGCTCGCCGGACACCGCGGTGTGGATCGCGTGGTGGATGTCGTCGTCCCACTGCGCGGTCATGCCCAGGCCGCCCCGGTCACGCGGGGTGATCAACCGCGGGTCGTTCATGTCGCTCTCGGCCACCAGCGACAGCGGCCGGCCGAGTTCAGCTGCCAGAGCGTCGGTTTCGGCTGACAGCTCCTCGAGGATGTGGATCGCGGTGGTGTCGACGAGCGCGTGCACGGCGTCCAGCCGCAGTCCGTCGGCGTGGAATTCGCGCATCCAGCGCAGCGCGCAGTCCAGAATGTAGCGCCTCACCTCGTCGGCCCCGGCGTCGGCGATGTTGATCGACTCGCCCCACGGGTTGGAGCCGCTCGACAGGTATGGCCCGAATTTCGGCAGGTAGTTGCCGGAGGGGCCGAGATGGTTGAACACCGCGTCGATCAGCACCCCCAGCCCGCGGGCATGGCAGGCGTCGATGAAGCGGATCAGGCCGTCAGGACCGCCGTAGGGCTCGTGCACCGCGTACCACAGCACGCCGTCGTAGCCCCAGCCGTGGGTGCCGCCGAAAGCGTTGACCGGCATGAGCTCGACGAAGTCGACACCGAGATCGACCAGGTGGTCCAGTCTGCTGATCGCCGAGTCGAAGGTGCCTTCGGGGGTGAAGGTGCCGACGTGCAACTCGTAGATCACCGCGCCTTCGATCGCGCGGCCCTGCCATCCGGCATCGCTGGGCGCGTCGGGAGCGGACCGCCACAGCTGTGAGCGTTCGTGCACCCCGTCGGGTTGCCGGGGGGAGCGAGGATCGGGCAGCACCTTGGGGTCGTCGTCGAGCACGAAGCCGTACCGCGCATCCTGGGCGGCGTCGACGACGGCGCGCCACCAACCGTCCTCGCCGCGGCGCATCGGGTGCAGCGTGCCGTCGACGTCGAGCTGCACCCGTTCGGGACGCGGCGCCCACACGCGGAATTCGTGGTCAGGCATCGTCACGCACCAGCAGAGCCACGGGAAGGGCGGTGAACAACGTCGCGGCGGGCACTGAGCCCCGGTGCGTTGCGCCGGTCAGGCGGTCGGTCCAGGTCCCGTCGGGAAGTGTCAGGGCGGTGTCGCCCCAACCGGTCTCCTCCAGGCGTGCCGTCCAGCGGCCGGCCGCAACCACGACGTCGTCGCCGCGCTGGAAGGAGACGACGTGCTCTGCGGCGCAGCCGTCGGCGAGCAACGGGCGGTACCGGCCGGACAGGAACGTTTCGGGGCGTTCGCGGCGCAGGCGCAGGGCCGCGCGCACCACCCGGATCTTCGGATGGTCTCCGGCGGCCAGCGCCTGACGCCGGGCGTCATAGTCCACCGGACGCCGGTTGTCCGGGTCGACGAGGCTGTCCTCCCACAGCTCGGTGCCCTGATAGACGTCCGGGATGCCGGGGGCGGTCAGCGCGATCAGCTTCTGGCCCAGGGCGTCGTTGCGGCCGTGGATGTCGAGGCGGGCCACCAGTGCACTCATCTCGAGCCCGATCGGACCGTCGATGACGGTGTCCAACCAGTCGTGTACGGCACGTTCGAACGATTCGTCGGGATCGTTCCACGACGTGTGCAGCGCTGCCTCGCGGATCGCCTTCTCCGTGTAACCGTGCAGGCGTTGCCGCAACGAGTCCGTGACGTTGCCGTCGGCGGGCCAGACTCCGAAGACGTTCTGCCACAGGAAAAGGCCGGTCACCGGGTCCGGCGGGGGAGCACTGCGCTGCCAGCCCTGCACGAGTTCGGACCACAGCGACGGCACCTGGGACAGCACCCCGATGCGGGCGCGGACGTCTTCGCCGCGTTTGGTGTCGTGGGTGGTCAGCGTCGTCATGGCCTGCGGCCACAGCGCGGCGCGCACCGAGGCGCGCTGGTGGAACTCGGCGACACTGACCCCGAAACGGTCCGGCTCGCCGCCGACCTCGTTGAGCGACACCAGCCGGGCGTCGCGGTAGAACAAGCAGTCCTCCATCGACTTCGCGGTGGCGGCGCCGCAGAGCTGCTGCAGCCGCACCTCGACCTCGCGATGGGGCAGTGCGGTGGCGAGCAGCGCCAGCGGCTCGGCCAGATCTGGTTGGGCGGAGGCGGTTTCGGCGATGGCCAGCGGCAGCACGCCCGACAGCGCCCGGTAGTCGGACCGGTAGACGCCGACGTGGCTGAGCAGCGCGGCGATCGACTCGGGCAGGCGGTCGTGGTCGCGGCCCACGGCGGCGGCGACGGTCCGGCGCAGCCGGGCGAGCTCACTGGCGAGCGTGACCGTGACGGCCTGCACCTTCAGTGCACGCGCGTGTGCGTGAGCCGCGGCGTGGTCCACCCCCGCAGACTCGACCAGTTCGGTCAGCGCCTGCGCCCCGGACGGGTCGATGAACACCCCGCCGCTCTCGCGCAATGCGTCGTAGCCGGTGGTCCCCGCGACGGGCAGCCCAGTGTCCAGCGCCTCGTCGACCGCGAGGATCTTCTCGATCACGATCCATGCCTGCGGTCCGGCCAGCTCCCGTAGCCAGTCGAGATAACCTGCGGGATCGGACAATCCATCCGGATGATCGATACGGATTCCGTCGACCACGCCTTCATCGAACCACCGCTTGACCTCGGCGTGCGTGGCGTCGAAGACCGCACGGTCCTCCTGGCGCAGTCCGGCCAGCGAGGTGATCGAGAAGAACCGACGGTAGCCGCACACGTTGTTGCGCCAGCCGGTCAGCTTGTAGTGCTGCCGGTCGTGTACCTGCGCACCCGTGCCGTTGCCGGTGCCCGGTGCGATCGGCCAGGTCCGGTCACCGAGGCGCAGCACGCCGCCGTCGACGGTCAGATCCGCGACGTCGTCGTCGGATCCGAGCACCGGCAACACGATTCGGCCGTCGGGGTCCAAGGTCCAGTCGATGTCGAAGTAGGAGCTGTACTGCGATTCGCGGCCGTGGGTCAGCAGATCCCACCACCACGCGTTCTGCTCGGGTACCTCCACGCCGACGTGGTTGGGCACGATGTCAACCACGACCCCGAGCCCTGCCGCACGCGCCCGCTGCACCAGGCGTTCGAACCCTTCGGCGCCACCGAGTTCGGCGGAGATCGTCGTCGGGTCGGTCACGTCGTATCCGTGGGTGGAGCCTTCTCCGGCCGTCAGGATCGGTGACAGGTACAGGTGGGAGACCCCGAGGTCGGCAAGGTAGTCGATGAGGTTCTCGGCGTCGGCGAAGGTGAACGCCTCGCCGCTGGCCGGTCCGCGCATCTGCAGCCGGTAGGTCGAGAGCACGGCCATGTCAGGCCGTCTTACGCAGGACGAGAAGCGAGCGCGGTTCCACCGAGACCGTCTGCCCGGCAACCACTTCCAGCGTGCTCACGCCCTGCGGGTCGGCGGTGTCGATCGCGCCGGCCCACTCGTTGGCGTAGTCGCCGCCGGGTACCACGAACTCCAGCGCCTGGTCGTGGGCGTTGAAGCACAGCAGGAATGAATCGTCGGCGACCCGCTCGCCACGCTCGTCGGGCGCCGGGATCGCGTCGCCGTTGAGGAACACCGACACGCACTGGAAGCCCGAGCCCCAGTCTTGCTGGGTCATCTCGGAGCCCGACGGGTTCAGCCACGCAATGTCGCGGATCTGTTCCCCGGTGCGCAGCGGTTTGCCCTCGAAGAACCGGCGGCGGCGGAACACCGGGTGGTCGGTGCGGAACTTGATCACCTTGCGGGTGAATTCCAGCAGGTCGGCGTTCTTCTCACACAGCGACCAGTCCATCCAGGACAGCTCGGAGTCCTGGCAGTACACATTGTTGTTGCCCTGCTGGGTGCGGCCCATCTCGTCGCCGTGCGCGAGCATCGGGGTGCCCTGCGACAACATCAGCGTGGCCAGGATGTTGCGCATCTGCTTACCGCGCAGCGCGAGGATCTCCGGGTCGTCGGTCGGGCCTTCGACTCCGCAGTTCCACGAGCGGTTGTGGCTCTCCCCGTCGCGGTTGTCCTCACCGTTGGCCTCGTTGTGCTTCTCGTTGTAGGACACGAGGTCGTTGAGGGTGAACCCGTCGTGGCAGGTGACGAAATTGATGCTGGCACTTGGCCGTCGGCCGGTGGCCTCGTACAGGTCTGACGACCCGGTCAGCCGGGACGCGAACTCTCCTAGGGTTGCGGGCTCTCCCCGCCAGTAATCACGCACAGTGTCGCGATACTTCCCGTTCCATTCGGTCCACAAACCTGGGAAATTACCGACCTGATAGCCGCCTTCGCCGACGTCCCACGGCTCGGCGATCAACTTGACCTGACTGATCACCGGGTCCTGCTGGATGATGTCGAAGAACGCCGAGAGGCGGTCGACGTCGTAGAATTCGCGGGCGAGCGTGGAGGCCAGGTCGAAGCGGAACCCGTCGACGTGCATGTCCAGCACCCAGTACCGCAGGGAATCCATGATCAACTGCAGGGTGTGCGGGTGCCGGGCGTTGAGGCTGTTACCGGTGCCGGTGAAGTCCTTGTAGTAGCGCAGGTCGCCGTCGAGCAGACGGTAGTACGCGGCATTGTCGATTCCGCGGAAGTTGACCGTCGGCCCGAGATGATTGCCTTCGGCGGTGTGGTTGTAGACCACGTCGAGGATCACCTCGATCCCGGCTTCGTGGAACGCGCGCACCATGGTCTTGAACTCGGCCACCGCACCGCCGGCGCTGCGGGTGGCGGCGTACTGGTTGTGCGGGGCGAAGAACCCGAAGGTGTTGTAACCCCAGTAGTTTCGCAGTCCGAGATCGAGCAGTCGGTGGTCATGCATGAACTGGTGCACCGGCATCAGTTCGATCGCGGTGACGTTCAGTGACTTCAGGTGGTCGATGATCGCCGGGTGGGCGAGGCCGGCGTAGGTGCCGCGCAGTTCGTCGGGAACCCCGGGATGTGTTTGCGTCATCCCCTTGACGTGCGCTTCGTAGATCACTGTCTCGTGGTAGGGGGTGCGCGGCGGCCGGTCCGAACCCCACTGGAAGAACGGGTTGATCACCACGCTGGTCATGGTGTGACCGAGTGAGTCGATGCGCGGGGGGACTCCGCCGCTGGCTGGGTCGTCGGCCTCCAGATCGAACGAGTACAGCGCCTGCGAGAACCGGAAGTCGCCGTGGAAGGACTTGCCGTACGGGTCAAGCAGCAGCTTGCTCGGATCGCACCGGTGTCCGGCGCCGGGATCCCACGGGCCGTATACCCGGAACCCGTACCGCTGGCCCGGGGTGATGGTGGGCAGGTAGCAGTGCCAGACGTACCCGTCGACCTCGTCGAGGTTCACCCGCTCTTCGCTGCCGTCCTTGCCGATCAGGCACAGTTCGACCCGTTCGGCGACTTCCGAGAACAGCGAGAAGTTGGTTCCGGCACCGTCGTAGGTGGCGCCGAGCGGGTACGGGCTTCCGGGCCAGACCGCGTAGACAGACGAACCCTCGGCCGAGGCCATCAGTCGGACCACCATCCGGTGGCGGCGGCGATCTGGCGGCCGAGTTCGGCGGTCATCGTGCGCATGTACGTCGACGAGATGTGGTGCGCGTCGTGATACAGCAAGACGTTGCCCTCCACAGCCCGGCAGTAGTCGGCGCGACACACCGCATCGCTCATGTCGAGCGGCTTGAGCAGCGGAAAGCGTTTGACATAGTCCAGCGTCGGGTTGCGATCCGACAGTACTTCGGAGCGCTCGATGCCGCACGACACGGCGTCGCCGCCGTCGGCGAGGCAGTCCGACGGGAAGAACGGTTCACCGTCCCGCACCATCCACGGGGTGTCACGCATGGCCAGAACCGGAATCTTGTGTTGCGAGAACGCTTTCCAGATACCGAGATAGCTCGATGGCATCACGTCGCCCGGTTTGATGTTCCACGGCCGGGTGGACGTGGTGAACACGAAATCCGGCTTGTTGGCGATGATCTTCGGCAGCACCCGGTCGTTCCACTGGCGGCACTTGGGATAGGGATCGTTGTTGCCCATCACCAGGGGCATTTCCTCTGTCGTCAGCGGGCAGCCCATCTTCAAGTAGGTGACGACCTTGAAGTGGTGGGTACGCCCCAGCAGGTCCAGCGCGGTGATCCAGTGCTCGGCGTGCGAGCCGCCGGCCAACGCGATGGTCCGGGAGGCCGACGGGTCACCGTAGGTGCAGTTGATGACGCCGACGTTGTCGAAGTCGCTGATGCACCCGTCCAGGGTGGATTGCGGGATGTCGTTTTTGGCCTCCAGTGCCGTCGGACGCATCGGCAGGGTCGGCACGCGGGCGTTGTTGACCAGCGCCAGTGCTCCCGGGTAGTCCCGCAGCGGCAGCGCGGCCAGTTCCTCGCCGTGGGCGCGTAACACCGTGACGTGCTCACGCCAGGTGAACGACGTCGCCGTCAGCGCCACGCCGAGCAGTGCGACGGTAGAGCCCAGCACGATCGTCGGGCGGCGCAGCCGCGCCGTGAACGGGACCTTGGTGATCGGCGCGGTGGCCGCCGCCGTACCGCGGGCGCGCAGGGGCTCCTCGACGAAGCGGGTGGTCAGCCACGCGAGCACACCCGAGACCGCCAGGATGCCTGCACCCTCAAGGAAGGTGACCCGCGTACCGCCCGTCTGGGCCAGGTAGAAGATCAGCAGCGGCCAGTGCCACAGGTACAGCGAGTAGGCCATCGCGCCCAGTGCCACGAACGGTTTCGAGGCCAGCAGTCGGTTCGGCGCCGGGATACGGCCCTTGGTGTGCGGATCGGCGTACCGGTTGGCGGCGGTGAGGATGAACAGCACGGTCGCCCCGACCGGCACCAGCGCCCACGGCCCGGGGAATTCGCGTACCCCGTCGATCAGCGCGCCGCAGGACAGGATCGCGCCGAGGGCGACGACCGCCAACAGCGTGCGCAGCCACATCGGGCAGCGCACGTAGGGCACCACCGCACCGATCAGCGCCCCGAGCAGCAGTTCCCAGGCGCGCGCGACGCTGTCGTAGTAGGCCGTGGCCTGGTCGGCGGTGTGCGCGTGGATCGCGTAGACGAACGACGCGACGATCAGCGCGATGAGCAGCACGACGAACGCGGCCCGTGCATGCCGGCCGAACAGCCGCCGAAACACCCACGCCGACACCATGATCAGCGCAAGGAACGCGATGTAGAACTGGCCCTGCACAGACATCGACCAGATGTGCTGCAGCGGGCTGACCGTCTCGCCGGCGCGCAGGTAGTCCGAGGCCGTGCGGGCCAGCTCCCAGTTCTGGTAGTAGCCGAGGCTGGCCAGGCTCTGGTCGGCGAAGGTCTCCCACCGGGTGGAGGGCTGGATCAGGATGGTCAGCACCGCCGACACCGCCAGCACCACGACCAGGGCGGGCAGCAACCGCCGGACCAGCCGGGTGACCTCGGGCACCGGACGCAGCGACACCCCCGGCGTCAGCGCTCCGCGTAGCAGCCGGCCACCGAAGAAGAAGCCGGACAAGACGAGGAACACGTCGACGCCGCCGGAGACCCGCCCGAACCACACGTGGAACACCGCCACCAGGGCGATGGCGACCCCGCGCAGACCGTCCAGGTCGTGCCGGTAGAAGCCTGAGTTGCGGGTGCCCATGCCGGAGCCGCGCGCCGTGCGCGCAGCCTGATTCGGGCCCGGGGCGGTGGGGGGCGCCGGCCGGGCGGGGGCGAGGGTCATCATGGTCGACGGCTAATCTACCGAAGGTGCCTGCGTTGACGCCTATCGAGATCAGCGCCATTGACGCCGCTCACATCTGGCATCCGTACAGCCCCATCGGCGCCGACGCGCTCGCACCGGTGGTCGCGGTAGGCGCCCGCGGAGCGTGGTTGACGCTGGTCCATCAGGGCCGTGAGGTCCGGGTTCTCGACGCGATGGCCTCGTGGTGGACGGCGGTGCACGGGCACGGCCACCCCGTGCTGGATGCGGCGATCACCCGGCAACTCGCGACGATGAACCACGTGATGTTCGGGGGATTGACCCACGAACCCGCTGCGCGGCTGGCCCAACTGCTGGTCGACATCACCCCGGCGGCCCTGGAGACCGTCTTCTTCAGCGACTCCGGGTCGGTGTCGGTCGAGGTGGCGGTCAAGATGGCGCTGCAGTACTGGCGCAGTACCGGTCACGTCGGCAAGAGCCGGTTGATGACCTGGCGCGGCGGCTATCACGGTGACACCTTCACTCCGATGAGTGTGTGTGACCCGCAGGGCGGCATGCACGAGCTGTGGACGGGGCAGAACTCGCTGCTCGCCGACCAGGAGTTCGCTCCGCCGGTGCCCGCCGGCTACGACCCCGACTACGTCGACGCGTTCGCCGCGCAGCTCGCCGCCCACGCGCACGAACTCGCGGCGGTCATCGTCGAACCCGTCGTGCAGGGCGCCGGCGGGATGCGGTTCCACGACCCCCGCTACCTGGCGGAGCTGCGCCGCCTGTGCGATGAGCACGGCGTGCTGCTGATCTTCGACGAGATCGCCACCGGCTTCGGCAGGACCGGCGCGATGTTCGCCGCCGATCACGCGGGGGTGTGCCCGGACATCATGTGCGTAGGCAAGGCTCTGACCGGCGGATACCTGACGCTGGCCGCCACCCTGTGCACCCGCGACGTCGCCGAGACCATCAGCACCAACCCGCCGGGGGCGCTGATGCACGGCCCGACGTTCATGGCGAACGCGCTGGCCTGCGCGGTGAGCGTGGCGTCGGTGGAGTTGTTGCTGTCCACGGACTGGCAGGCGCAGGTGCGCGGTATAGAGGAAGGACTGCGCGAAGGCCTCGCGCCGGCGGCGGCGCTTGCCCACGTCGCCGACGTCCGCGTACTCGGCGCGATCGGCGTGATCGAGCTCGACCGGCCGGTGGACCTGGCGGTAGCCACCCCGGTGGCGATCGAGCACGGAGTCTGGCTCCGGCCGTTCCGCAACCTGATCTACGTGATGCCGCCCTACATCTGCACCCCCGCGGAGATCGCGCAGATCACCTCGGCGATGGTCGAGGTCGCGCGTGCACTAACCTGAACGGTGTTCAACTGCCGGCCCGCCGGCGTGTTCAACTGCCGGCCCGCCGAGGAGCACCGTGACGCGCGTAGACCTTTCGCCGTTGGCCTGGCTCGACGAGGTCGAGGCGCAGCGGCGTGCCGCCGGACTGCGGCGCTCCCTTCGCACCCGCGCGCCGGTGGGCGCCGAACTGGACCTGGCCTCCAACGACTACCTCGGTCTCTCCCAGCACCCCCGCGTCATCGACGGCGGTGTCGCGGCGTTGCGCACCTGGGGCGCCGGTTCGACCGGCTCCCGCCTGGTGACCGGCAACACCGAGCTACACGAGGAGTTCGAGAACGCGCTCGCGAGGTTCGTCGGCGCCGAGTCCGCGCTGGTGTTCTCCGCCGGGTACACCGCCAACCTGGGTGCCGTCGTCGCCCTGTCGGGTCCCGGCTCGCTGCTCGTGTCCGACGCGTTGACGCACGCCTCACTGGTGGACGCCTGCCGGCTGTCACGGGCCCGCGTCGTGGTCACACCGCACAACGACGCCGCCGCCGTCGAGCAGGCGCTGGCCGACCGCTCCGAGGAGCGCGCCGTCGTGGTCACCGACTCGGTGTTCTCCGCCGACGGCGACCTCGCGCCGCTGCGCGCACTGCACGCCGCCTGCCGCCGGCACGGCGCGCTGCTTATCGTGGACGAGGCGCACGGGCTCGGTGTGCGCGGGGCGGGCGGTCGCGGACTGATCGACGAGGTCGGATTGGCAGGTGCGCCCGACATCGTCATGACCACCACGCTGTCGAAGGCGCTGGGCAGTCAGGGCGGGGTGGTGCTGGGGCCCGCCGCGGTGCGCGCACATCTCGTCGACGCGGCCCGTCCCTTCATCTTCGACACCGGTCTGGCACCCGCCGCGGTCGGCGCCGCCCACGCCGCGCTGCAGGTGCTGATCGAGGAACCCTGGCGGGCCCAACGCGTCCTCGACCACGCCGCGACGCTCGCCACACTCTGTGGCGTGCCGGAGGTGCCCACCTCGGCCGTGGTGTCGGTGATCCTCGGCGAGCCAGAGGTCGCCTTCGGCGCGGCCGCGGCCTGTCTCGAACACGGGGTACGTGTCGGTTGCTTCCGCCCCCCGACGGTGCCCGCGGGTACCTCCCGGCTGCGGTTGACCGCGCGCGCATCGCTGACCGACGACGAGATGACCCTGGCTCGCGACGTCCTCACCCATGTGCTGGGCGCCCGATGAGCGTCCTGGTCGTCACCGGAACCGGGACCGGCATCGGCAAGACGGTCGCCACCGCTGCGCTGGCGTGTCATGCGCGCCTGGCCGGTGTCGAGGTCGCGGTGTGTAAACCGGTGCAGACCGGCACCCAGGACGGCGACGACGACCTCGCCGAGGTGGCTCGACTCGCCGGGATCGGTGAACTGTATCCACTGGCGAAGTTCCCCGAACCTCTCGCGCCGCTGGCCGCCGCGCAGCGGGTCGGCGCCGAACTGCCCACCCGCTCTCAGATCCTGGACCTCGTCGCCGCCGCGGACGGTCCGGGCCGGCTCACCCTGGTCGAGGGCGCGGGCGGACTGCTGGTGGAGATCGGTGCCGACGGCACGACGCTGCGCGACGTCGCCGCCGACCTCGGCGCACCGGTGCTGACCGTCGTGGCGCCGGGTCTGGGCACGCTGAACCACACCGTCCTGACACTGGAAGCCTTGGCGCACCGGCAGATTCCGAGCGCCGGCCTGGTGATCGGCGCGTGGCCGGCCCAACCCGGTGTCGCCGAGATTGACAACCGCGACGCGCTGGCCCGTCTGGGCCCTGTCCGCGCGGCCTTGCCCGCCGGTGCCGGGTCGCTCGGACCCGCGGATTTCGAGCGTCTGAGCGCGGACGCATTCGACCGGAGCTGGGTCCAGAGCCTGGTGGCCTGATGGTGCACTCCGTCGAGCTGCTGTTCGACGCCGGGACCGAGGTCGCGGTGCGCGAAGTCTGGGATGAACTGGGCCGCAACGGGGTTCGCAGCTTGTCCGGGCACCGCTCGCCGACGAACCGGCCACATGTGACACTGACCGTCGCCACCAAGATCGACGCCGGCGCCGACGATGCGCTGCGCCCGCTGCTCCAGCAGTTCCCGCTGAGCTGTGTGATCGGTGCGCCGATGGTCTTCGGCGGCGGACGCTCCGTCACGCTGGTGCGCCTGCTGGTGCCGAGCCGGGAACTACTCGGCCTGCACGCCGAGGTTTACCGGGTATGCCTGCCGCACATCTCCGAAGGTGTACTGCCGCATTCCGATCCGGGCCGGTGGACACCCCACGTCACGCTGGCGCGCCGGGTACCCGTCGAGAGGCTACCCACTATCTTCGCGCTGCGCCGTCTCTTCCGGGACATCGAGGCGACCGCGGTCGGGCTGCGGCACTGGAACGGTGACGACCGCGTGGAGCATCGCATCTGAGCGCGGCCCGGGCGGCAGCAGCGGCGTCGAGATCGGGTTGCGATGACGCAGAGCGACACGTGTCGGTGAGTCAGGAAGGCGGGTCCGCGTCATACCGCGTCAGACCCGTTCCCGCGGCGGTATTCATCTCGATGCCGTCGAGGAGCAGGTGCAGGCCGAACCTGAATCGGGCGCTGGGATCCTCGGTCCACACGGTCTCGACCACATCGGCCCCGGCGGCATCCCACTGCAGGCGCGACTGCTCGTCGACGGTGAAGCCGAGCACGTAGTAGAGGACCGTGCGGGCGGCCAGCTCGGCGTGGTCGGCGCCCACGCCCGCCTCGGCCGTCGCCTCGGCCAGACGGCCCAGCAGGTGCGTCATGGCATCGGACCGGCCGGCCGCGAAGCTGGCCGACACCAGCTCCGCCCCGTCGGTGTGTGAGAGCAGGGCGTCGCGCAGCGCTGCGCAGGCGGTGCTGACCCGGGTGCGCCAGTCACCGCCGACCTCGCCGACAGGCTGCAAGATCCGGTCGGCCACCGCGCCGAGAAGCTGCTGCTTGTCGGCGAAGTGCCAGTAGAGCGCGCCGGGGGAGACGTTGAGCTCACGGGCCAGCCGCCGCATCGACAGGTCGGCGATCCCGTAGTCGTCCAGCAGTGACGTCGCCGCGTCGACCACGTCCCGTTTGTGGAGCTGCACGGCGATACCCTAACCTGAACGGTGTTCAACTGTCGGCCCGGCCGACGTGTTCAACTGTCGGCCCCGCCGACGTGTTCACCATTCAGACGGAGGACTTTCGGTGACCGACATTCTGGCAGTGGCACGTGAGCAGGTCCTGGAGCGCGGCGAAGGCCTCGATCAGGACCAGACGCTTCAGGTGCTCCAGCTGCCGGATGACCGACTCGACGACCTGCTGGCCCTGGCCCACGAGGTGCGGATGGCGTGGTGCGGCCCCGACGTCGAGGTCGAGGGCATCATCAGCCTCAAGACCGGCGGCTGCCCCGAGGACTGCCACTTCTGTTCGCAGTCGGGCCTTTTCGCCTCGCCGGTGCGCAGCGCCTGGCTGGACATCCCGAGCCTGGTGGAAGCCGCCAAGCAGACCGCCAAGACCGGGGCCACCGAGTTCTGCATCGTCGCCGCCGTCCGCGGCCCCGATGAGCGGCTGCTCGCTCAGGTCGCCGCCGGCATCGAGGCGATCCGCAACGAGGTCGACATCCAAATCGCTTGCTCGCTGGGCATGCTCACCCAGGACCAGGTCGAGCGGCTCTCAGCGATGGGCGTGCACCGCTACAACCACAACCTCGAGACCGCCCGGTCGTTCTTCACCAACGTGGTGACCACCCACTCCTGGGAAGAGCGTTGGGACACACTGCAAATGGTGCGTGAAGCCGGCATGGAGGTGTGCTGCGGCGGCATCCTCGGCATGGGGGAGACTCTCGAACAGCGCGCCGAGTTCGCTGCCAACCTGGCCGAGCTCGACCCCCATGAGGTCCCGTTGAACTTCCTCAACCCGCGGCCGGGCACTCCGTTCGGTGACCTCGAGGTGCTGCCTGCCACCGAGGCGCTCAAGGCCGTCGCTGCGTTCCGGCTGGCGCTGCCGCGCACCATGCTGCGGTTCGCCGGCGGTCGCGAGATCACCCTGGGCGACCTCGGCGCCAAGCAGGGCATCCTGGGCGGCATCAACGCCGTCATCGTCGGCAATTACCTGACCACGCTGGGCCGGCCCGCCGAGGCCGATCTCCAGCTGCTCGACGACCTGCAGATGCCGATCAAGGCGCTCAACGCGACGCTGTAGTCCGACGGCACGGTAGAACCGATCAGGTGATGGTCACCGACAGCACAGAGCTCCCCACGCCGGTAGGCGCGGGCGTGTTCAACGTCTACACCGGCGCCCAGGCGGGCAGCGCGGTCCCCACAGCGGCCCAGCTGGGCCTGGAGCCGCCGCGGTTCTGCGCCGCGTGCGGCCGCCGGATGATCGTTCAGGTTCGCCCCGACGGCTGGTGGGCCAAATGCTCGCGGCACGGGCTGGTGGACTCCACCGACCTGGACCGGTACCGATGACCGGTCAGGCCGCCGCGCCGGCGGTCTCCCGCACCCGCGCGATGCTGACCGCCGTGGCCGGGCTCGCCGCATCCGGAATCGTCGTCGGCGCGCTGTGGGCCTGGCTGGCACCGCCCATCCACGGGGTGATCGCGTTGACCCGCAGCGGCGACCGGATCAAGGCCGCGCTCGGCGCCGAGTCCGACCACTGGTTCACCTCGGCCGCCCTCGTGGTCGGCATGCTCTCGGTGCTCGCCGTCGTGGCAGCGGTGCTGGTGTGGCAGTGGCGGGCACATCGCGGACCGGCCATGGTCGCGGCCCTGGCGGTCGGTGCAGTCGCCGGGGCGGCGACCACCACCGGCGTCGGCGCGCTGCTCGCACATCTGCGCTACGGCGACATCGACCTCGCCGCCGCGCCCGTCTCCGAGCAGCAGCGGGTGCACTACATCACCGAAGCTCCGGCGGTGTTCTTCGGCCACTCACCGCTGCAGATCGCGGTGACGCTGCTCTATCCCGCGGCGGTCGCCGCGATCGTGTACCTGCTGGCCGCGGTGGCGACCCCGCGCGACGATCTCGGCGCATGGCCTCCGATCGAATATCCCGTCGGGACTACTGGTCGAACCGGGACAGGGGTTGACGTTCCACCCGTCGTCCCAACATCACCTGCGCCGTGATCTTGCCGAGGGTCAGCATGCCGCGGTAGGTCGACGGGTTCAGCAGCGTCGGCCACTTGGTGCGCGAGATGTGCGTGCGCAACGGCCGCCCCGCGAACCGGTCGCGCAGCCAGCGCAGGGTCATCGGCGCCGACATCGGGTGCAGCAGCAGGTGTTCGCTGAGTGCGTCGCGATGGTAGGTGACGCTCGCGCCGCCCCTGGTGTAGGTCTGGGTCAGCTCGTCGATGTCGTCGACCGAGATGATCCGGTCGTGGACGGCCTGAACGATCAGCACCGGGACCTTCGGCGCCGCGGTGCCGAGTTTGATGCTGTCGAACACGTGCTGGACTTCGGGCGAGAGGAGGATCTCCTCGAGCGGACGGTCGATCATGTGGGCCATGTCCTTGCCGGCGAGGCTGAGCATGGCGTGGGCGGTGGTCATCTTCTCGATGCGGGCGAGCATCGCCTTGCCGTCCTCGGTGGCGTGCTGCTGGATAATGCGGTTCAGGTCGGGATAGATGTGGGTGAGCGCGGCCACCACCATGGCCGGCAGCCCCGAGTAGATGCTGCCGTTGAGGCGGCGGAACGCGTGTCCGAGGTCTCCGACCGGTGAGCCCAGGACGGCGCCGACCACGTTGAGGTCGGGGGCGTAGCTGTCCTGGACCTCGGCGGCCCACGCCGACGCCAGTCCGCCACCGGAGTAGCCCCACAGGCCCACAGGGGCGTCCTGGGACAGCCCCAACGGCGCGTGGTTGACGGCCGCGCGGACCCCGTCGAGCACGTGGTAGCCGGGCTCGAACGGGGCGCCCCACATGCCGGCGGTGCCCTCGTGGTCGGGAACCGACACCGCCCACCCCTCGGCGAGTGCGGCGGCGACGAGCAGGAACTCGAACTGCGCGACGGAGCCGAGGGCCTTGGCGCCGCGCCGCAGCGCGTAGGACGGGAAACATCGTCCCGCCACGGCGTCGATGGCGCACTGGTAGGACACGATAGGCATGGGCCGGTCCGAGGTCCGCTCGGCCGGGACCACCAGGGTGGTCACAGTGGCCTGCGGCTCTCCGTTGAGGTCTGTGGTGCGGTAGAGCAGCTGGGTGGCGTGGAATTTCTGAGGTATCACCCCGAGGAACGCCAGCTCGACGTCGCGGGCACGCAGCACTGTGCCGGGACGGGCGTGTTCAAAGCCCTGCGGGGGTTCGTAGAAGGGATCCTTGGCCGGGAGCATCGGCCGGGACCTGGGCTGGAGCGGTTCATGAACCGGTTGGCCGATCCACTCGGCGTCGGTCGACCGTGCCACATTGCCCACGTCCATCTAGGCATTCTTACTTAAGAAGCCCTTAAGAAGCCAGTCGACTCACCCGGGCGGACGCAACGCGGCGAACTCATCGGTGACGCGGTACCGCGAGTCCGTGAACCGGTAGAGCGCGGCCGGGCGACCGCCACTGCGCCCGGAGCGGGCCGTGGTGCCGGTGCGGGTGATCACCCGGCGGCGCTCCAGCACTCGTTGCAAGTTGGTCGCGTCGACTGGGTGCCCGAGGGCCGCGCTGTAGATGTCACGAAGCGTCGACAGGGCGAATTCCGCTGGCGCCAAAGCGAATCCGATGTTCGTATAGGACAGCTTGGCGACCAGCCGGTTATGCGCGTGCGCCACCATCGGACCGTGGTCGAACGCCGTTGCGGGCAGATCGCTGACCGGGTGCCAGCGGGTGTCCGGCGGTAGCTCCGGTGTGGCGGGGGAGGGCACCAGGCCGAGGAACGTCGAGGCGATGGTGCGCGGCCCGGGGACGCGCTGCGGTTCGGAGAAGACGGCCAGTTGCTCCAGGTGGGCCAGCTCACGCAGATCCACCTTCTCGGCGAGCTGGCGCCGGACCGAACTCGTCAGGTCCTCGTCCGGGCCCAGGCGGCCACCTGGCAATGCCCAGCGGCCCTTCTCCGGATCCAGGGCACGTTCCCACAGCAGCACGTGAAGTGCGGGTTTGCCGCTGGTGGCCGGTGAGGCGCCCTGCCGCACCTGGAACACCGCGGCGAGTACCTCATGCTCGGTGCTAGTATGAGCCATGTTTTCGATTGTAAGTCGAAAACCTCGATGACGTGAAGGAGTCAGCGATGACGGTGCTCGCTGGAAGGCTCGACGCGGAACTGACGGACCGCATCGTGGACGGCCCGGGCGGTTTCTCGGGCGTCGACGGGGACGAGGCGTGGGCCGCCGAAGTGCGCCGTCTCCTCGACCTGCGGGGCGCGACACTGCTGGCGCACAACTACCAGCTGCCCGCCATCCAGGACGTCGCCGACCACGTGGGCGATTCGCTCGCGCTGTCGCGGATCGCCGCGGAGGCCCCCGAGGACACCATCGTGTTCGCCGGCGTCCATTTCATGGCCGAGACGGCCAAGATCCTCTCGCCGGAGAAGACGGTACTGATCCCGGATCAGCGGGCCGGGTGCTCGCTGGCCGACTCCATCACCGCCGAGGAATTGCGGGCGTGGAAGGCCGAGCACCCCGGTGCGGTGGTGGTGTCCTACGTCAACACCACCGCCGCGGTGAAGGCCGAGACCGACATCTGCTGCACGTCCTCGAACGCCGTCGAGGTCGTGGCCTCGATTCCCGAGGATCGCGAGGTGCTGTTCTGCCCCGACCAGTTCCTCGGCGCGCACGTCCGCCGGATGACAGGCCGCAAGAACCTGCACGTGTGGGCCGGGGAATGCCATGTGCACGCCGGAATCAACGGTGACGAGCTTGCTGACCAGGCGCGCAGCCATCCCGATGCCGAGCTGTTCGTTCATCCTGAATGTGGTTGCGCCACTTCGGCTCTCTACCTCGCCGGCGAGGGCGCCTTCCCCGAGGATCGGGTCAAGATCCTGTCCACCGGTGGCATGCTCGACGCCGCCCGCAAGACCGGGGCCCGCCAGGTGCTGGTGGCCACCGAGGTGGGCATGCTGCACCAGTTGCGGCGCGCCGCACCCGACATCGACTTCAAGGCCGTCAACGACCGTGCGTCGTGCCGGTACATGAAGATGATCACCCCGGCCGCAATGCTGCGCTGCCTGGTCGAGGGGGCCGACGAGGTCCATGTCGATCTCGACACCGCCGCGCTGGCGCGTGCCAGCGTGCAACGGATGATCGAGATCGGGCAGCCCGGCGGCGGGGAATGACCGCGCCGGCGTGCGGCGGGGCGGGCGTGTGGCGCCAGCGGGCCGACGTCGTCATCGTCGGCACCGGGGTTGCCGGGCTCGCCGCCGCACTGGCGGCGCACCGGCGCGGCCGCAAGGTTCTGCTCCTGAGCAAAGCCGGTGAGACAGCCACCTTCTACGCCCAGGGCGGGATCGCGGTCGTCCTGCCCGATGCCCTGCGGGCAGACGGCGACTCGGTCGACGCCCACGTGGCCGACACGCTGGCCGCCGGCGCCGGGCTGTGTGATCCCGAAACGGTCCGCTCGATCGTCGCCGACGGCTCTCGCGCGGTCTCCGACCTGGTGGCTGCCGGCGCCCGTTTCGACGAGACGGCCCCTGGGCGGTGGGCACTGACCCGGGAGGGCGGCCACACCCGGCGGCGCATCATCCACTCGGGAGGGGACGCCACGGGTGCTGAGGTGCAGCGTGCGCTCGACTACGCGGCAGCGACACTGGACATCCGCCGCAACCACGTCGCGTTGGACCTGGTGGTCGACGGCAACGCGGTGGCGGGGGTGTCGGTGCTAAGCCCCGACGGGTTCGGCGTCGTGTACGCGCCGTCGGTGATTCTCGCGACGGGCGGTCTGGGGCATCTGTACTCCGCCACCACGAACCCCGACGGCTCGACCGGTGACGGCGTCGCGCTCGCCCTGTGGGCCGGCGTGCCGGTCGCCGACCTCGAGTTCATCCAGTTCCATCCGACCATGCTCTACACCGGCCCGGGCGGTGGTCGGCGTCCGCTGATCACCGAGGCCCTGCGCGGCGAAGGTGCGAAACTGATTGACGCCCAGGGTCTTTCAGTGACAGCCGGGGTGCACCCGATGGGGGATCTGGCCCCCCGTGACGTGGTGGCGGCGGCAATCGAGACGCGGTTGTCCGACACTGGGGATGCGTGCGTTTATCTCGACGCGCGGGACGTGGCCGATGTCCCGGCGCGGTTCCCGACCGTCTACCGGGCGTGCCTGCAGGCGGGAGTCGATCCCGTCCGGCAGCCGATCCCGGTGGTGCCCGGCGCCCATTACAGCTGCGGCGGCGTGGTCACCGACGTGTACGGGCGCACGCAACTCGCGGGGCTCTTCGCCGCCGGGGAGGTCGCTCGCACCGGCATGCACGGCGCCAACCGGCTCGCCTCCAACAGCTTGCTCGAGGGGTTGGTCGTCGGCGGGCGCGCCGGTCAGGCGGCGGCCACCCACGCCGAATCTGTCGGCCCCAGCCGGGTGATGGATCCCGCCCCGGTGATCCGGCCCGTCCTGCCGCGCGCCGAGCTGCAGCGGGTGATGACCCGGCACGCGTCGGTGGTGCGCCACGGTGACGGGCTGAGGGAACTGATCCGCCGGCTCGATACGGCGACGCCGCGCGCGCTCCGGTCGCTGGCGGACTTCGAGGACGCGGCGTTGACCGCGGTAGCCGGCGCGGTGGCGGCCTCGGCCCTGGCGCGCACCGAAACCCGTGGCTGCCACCACCGTTCGGACTTCCCCGACCCGGATCCGGTGGCGGTCACCTCGGTGGGCGGGGCGGCCCGGGCCGCTGCGGTGGTGGGATGCCGATGACGCTCACCGACACCGAGCTCACCGAGGCTCGCGCCGTGATCGTGCGCGCGCTCGACGAGGATCTGCGCTACGGACCCGACGTGACGACACTGGCCACCGTGCCCGCCGAGGCGCGCACCACCGCGTCGATGGTGCCCCGCGAACCTGGTGTGGTTGCCGGCCTAGACCTGGCGCTGCTGGTGCTCGACGAAGTGCTCGGCGCCGGCGAATACCAGGTAAAACACCGGGTCGCCGACGGCACCCGGCTGGACTCCGGCGAGGTCGCGCTCGCCGTGGAGGGTCCCACGCAGGGTCTGCTCACAGCGGAGCGCACGATGCTGAACCTGGTGTGCCATCTGTCCGGCATCGCGACCGCCACGGCGGCCTGGGTCGAGGCGGTCTCCGGCACCGGAGCGCAGATCCGGGACACCCGCAAGACGCTGCCCGGCCTGCGGGCGCTGCAGAAGTACGCGGTGCGGGTCGGCGGCGGCACCAATCACCGGCTGGGCCTGGGCGACGCCGCGTTGATCAAGGACAACCACGTCGCCGCCGCCGGTTCGGTGGTCGCCGCGCTGCGTCAAGTACGTTCGGCGGCACCGGATCTGCCGTGTGAGGTGGAGGTCGACTCGCTGGAGCAGCTCGACGAGGTGCTCGCCGAGGATGTGGAGCTGGTGCTGCTCGACAACTTCCCGGTGTGGCAGACACAGATCGCGGTGCAGCGCCGTGACGCGCGCTCACCGGGCACCAAGCTGGAGTCCTCGGGCGGTCTGGCCTTGGAGAACGCCGCCGACTACGCCGGCACTGGCGTGGACTATCTGGCGGTCGGGGCGCTGACCCACTCGGTGCGGGTGCTCGATCTCGGGTTGGATCTGTAGACCATGAAAGTGTCGCCGGCCGTCGCGATGTTCGCACTCACCACTGCGGTGCTGGCTCTGGGGGTCGCGGTGTGGGCCCTGCTGCGCACCGTGGACTCCGGACCCGACTACACCGACCAGCAGCGCGCCGAGGCCACGGCGGGGATCTGCGCGGCGTTCCAGACTGTGCGCACCGGCGTTGCGACCAACACCAACGTCGAGGCGCCGGGCGACATCGCCGGGGCGCTGGCAGCCGCGGCCAACGCCCGGGTGGCGCTGCTCGACGGCGGGCAGTACCTGCTGGCCCGGCTGGACCCGGCCACCCCCGGCGACCTGGCTGGGGAGGTGCGCCGGTTCGCCGACCAGCTGATGGACATCGGCGCCGCGGCCACCGCAGGTGTGCCGAACGACGATCCGGCGCAGGCGGCGCGGCTGCAGGACGCCGAGGCGGCGAGCACCGCGATCAGCGGCCGCTGCCGATAGCGGTCAGGCCGGCGCCGACCCGCGCCGCAGCAGCGACAGCACCACGGCGGCGCCGGCGAACAGCCCGGAGAACACCCGGTTGAGCAGGGTCTGCTGACGCGGGGTGCGCAACCAGGCGAGCAGGCGCACGGCCAGTCCGCTGTAGAGGCCCATCACCACCACGTCGACGGCGACCATCGTCACGCCGATCGCGACGTACTGCGGCAGCAGCGGCGCCGTCGGCACCACGAACTGCGGCATCACAGCGAGGAAGAACAGCAGACCCTTCGGGTTGGTCGCGTTCACCAGGAAACCCCGCACCAGCAGCGACCTGCGTCCCCCCGGGACCGCACGGTCCACCTGCGCGCTCAGGTCGACGGCCGCACTGCGCCACTGCCGCACCGCCAGATAGATCAGGTATGCCACCCCGATCCACTTGATGACGGTGAAGGCGAGGACCGAGTTGGCAACCGCCGCACCGAGGCCGATCGCGACCAGGGTCAGCTGCAGCATCAGGCCCACCTCGAGACCGGCGATGCTCCAGTAGCCCCGCTTGACGCCGTGCGCCATGCCGGTGGCCATCGACTGAACGGCCCCGGCACCCGGCGACACCGCGATCGCGACCGCCGCGCCGACGAACGCCAGCCACATCTGCCACGTCATGGGATCGAGTGTGGCAGGTCCGGTCAAGCGATATCGGCGACGAAAACCCCCGACCGTTTTGCCAGCATCTGCGCCACCCGCGGCAGCGTCGGATCCTCGGTGCCGGCCGGCAACACCCGCGGCCGGACCAGGTGCAGTGAGCTGCGGCCGATCTGGATGTCGGCCTCGCCGGCCGCCAGCACGTTTTTGACCCAGTTCGTCTTGCCGTGCGCCAGCCCGATCGCGAGCACCGAGCCCTTGCGGTACGGCGTGACGATCGTCTCGTAGTCCGTACCCGAGGTGCGGCCCCGGTGCTTGATCACACCGAGTCCCGGCATCCTCTTCGACAGCGGCCGCAACAACGGGTTGATGTACTTGATCTGCAGTTTCTCGAACCACGGCGGGAAGATCATCGGCACGCCGGGCGCGTTGTTCGGGTGGGTGTTCCTGGGGGTCCGCTCGGACATGACGCCTCCGATACCGATTTGTGCAGCTCTGGGACAATGGTCAGCGTGAATGTATCGCCAGGGCTCCTGCGGCGCATCGATCTGCGCGGCACGACATTGTCGGCGGCCCGCCTGCGCTCGGCACTGCCGCGCGGCGGTGTCGACGTCGACACCGTCGTCCCCAAGGTCAGGCCGATCGTCGACGCGGTCGCCGCGCGCGGAACCGACGCCGCACTCGAATACGGCGCCTCCTTCGACGGCGTCCGTCCCGATCGGGTGCAGGTGCCTCAGGACAAACTCGCCACGGCGCTCGCCGTGCTCGATTCCGATGTCCGTGCCGCGCTGGAGGTCGCGATCGAGCGGGCCCGCGCCGTGCACGCCGATCAGCGCCGCACCGACACCACGACCACACTCGCCCCGGGCGCCACCGTGACCGAGCGCTGGGTACCGGTCGAACGGGTCGGGCTCTACGTGCCCGGCGGCAACGCCGTCTATCCGTCCAGCGTCGTGATGAACGTCGTCCCGGCGCAGACCGCGGGGGTGGACTCCCTGGTGATCGCGAGCCCACCCCAGGCGGGGAACACCGAGCCGTTCACCGGGCTGCCGCACCCGACGATCCTGGCAGCGGCCGCGCTGCTCGGCGTCGAGGAGGTGTGGGCCGTCGGCGGCGCCCAGGCCGTCGCGCTGCTGGCCTACGGCGGCACGGACACCGACGGGCAGACCGAACTGGCGCCGGTGGACATGATCACCGGGCCCGGCAACATCTACGTCACCGCCGCCAAGCGCATCTGCCGTTCACAGGTCGGTATCGACGCCGAAGCCGGCCCCACCGAGATCGCGATCCTGGCCGATCACACCGCCGATCCGGTGCACGTTGCGGCGGACCTGATCAGCCAGGCCGAACACGACGAGATGGCCGCCAGCGTGCTGGTCACCGACAGCACTGAGCTGGCCGATGCCACCGACCGTGAGTTGGCGGTGCAGCTGGAGACCACCGTGCACCGCCGACGGGTCACCGCGGCGCTGAGCGGGCAGCAGTCGGCGATCGTGTTGGTCGACGACCTCGACGCCGGGGTGCGCGCCGTGAACGCCTACGCCGCCGAGCACCTCGAGATCCAGACCGTCGAGGCCGCCGGCGTCGCAAGCAGAATCCGTTCTGCCGGCGCGATCTTCGTCGGGCCGTACGCACCGGTGAGTCTGGGTGACTACTGCGCCGGGTCGAACCATGTGCTGCCCACCGCCGGCTGCGCGCGGCATTCCAGCGGACTGTCGGTGCAGACGTTCCTGCGTGGCATCCACGTGGTGGACTACACCGAGGCGGCGCTCAAAGACGTGTCCGGTCACGTGATCACGCTGGCGCAGGCCGAGAACCTGCCGAGCCACGGCGAAGCCGTGCGGCGGAGGTTCGAACGGTGACGAATCCGGTCCCCGGCGCAGCGATCTCCCTCGACGATCTGCCGCTGCGCGACGACCTGCGCGGGAAGTCGCCCTACGGCGCTCCGCAGCTCTGTGTTCCGGTGCGGCTGAACACCAACGAGAACCCGCACCCGCCGACGCAGGCCCTGGTCGACGACGTGGCCGAGTCGGTGCGGGCGGTGGCAGCCGAACTGCACCGCTATCCCGACCGCGACGCCCTCGCCCTGCGCACCGACCTCGCCGCCTACCTGACCGCCAAGACCGGCAACCCGGTCGGCGTCGAGAACGTTTGGGCCGCAAACGGTTCCAACGAGATCCTGCAGCAGCTGCTGCAGGCCTTCGGTGGGCCGGGCCGCAGCGCGATCGGTTTCGTGCCGTCGTACTCGATGCACCCGATCATCTCCGACGGCACCCAAACCCGGTGGCTGGTGGCCCACCGCGGCGATGACTTCGGCCTCGACGCCGCGACCGCCGCGACCGCGATCAAGGAGCACCACCCCGACGTCGTGTTCGTCACCAGCCCCAACAACCCGTCGGGACAGAGTGTTTCGCTCGAGGACCTGGTGCTGTTACTCGACGAGATGACCGGCGGCATCATGATCGTCGACGAGGCCTACGGCGAATTCTCCTCGCAGCCCAGCGCGATCCGGCTGATCGAGTCCTATCCGACCAAGCTTGTCGTCAGCCGCACCATGAGCAAGGCGTTCGCGTTCGCCGGCGGCCGGCTCGGCTACCTGGTGGCCGCCCCGGCCGTGATCGACGCGATGCTGCTGGTGCGCCTGCCGTATCATCTGTCGTCGATCACCCAGGCCGCCGCGCGCGCAGCGCTGCGCCACGCCGACGACACCCTGGGCAGTGTCGCGGCGCTGATCGCGGAACGCGAACGGGTGTCCGAGGCGTTGACGGGCATGGGTTTCCGGGTGATTCCCAGCGACGCGAACTTCGTGCTCTTCGGTGAGTTCGCCGACACCCATGCCACCTGGCAGCGGTATCTGGATGACGGCGTACTGATCCGCGACGTCGGCATCCCCGGATACCTGCGCACCACCATCGGCCTGGCCGAAGAAAACGATGCGCTGCTGGCCGTCAGCGCCCGAATAGGAGCACCGTGAGCGAACCGATTCGTCCCGCCCGACGCGCAAGAGTCGAGCGCAAGACCAAAGAGTCCGACATCGTCGTCGAGCTCGACCTCGACGGCACTGGGCAGGTCAGCGTCGACACCGGCGTCCCGTTCTTCGACCATATGCTCACCTCACTGGGCAGCCACGCCAGCTTCGACCTGACGATCAAGACGGTCGGCGACATCGAGATCGAGGGCCACCACACCATCGAGGACACCGCGATCGTGCTCGGTCAGGCGCTCGCGCAGGCGCTGGGCGACAAGCGGGGTATCCGCCGCTTCGGTGATGCGTTCATTCCGATGGATGAATGCCTGGCCCACGCGGCGGTCGACGTGTCGGGCCGCCCGTACTTCGTGCACACCGGCGAGCCCGACTACATGGTGCAGTTCACCATCGCCGGTTCGGCCGCGCCGTACCACACGGTGGTGAACCGGCACGTCTTCGAATCGCTGGCCTACAACGCCCGCATCGCGCTGCACGTGCGCACCCTCTACGGCCGCGACCCGCACCACATCACCGAGGCCGAGTACAAGGCCGTTGCCCGCGCACTTCGTCAGGCTGTCGAGTACGACCCGCGTGTCACCGGCGTGCCGTCAACCAAAGGCAGCCTGTGACAAAGAAACTCGTCGTCCTGGACTACGGTTCGGGCAATCTGCGCTCCGCGCAGCGCGCGTTGGAACGGATCGGCGCGCAGGTCGAGGTCACCGCTGATCCCGACGCGGCCGCCAACGCCGACGGCCTGGTGGTGCCCGGCGTCGGCGCGTTCGGGGCATGCATGACGGGGCTGCGCGGGATCGGCGGCGAGAAGATCATCGCCGACCGGGTGTCGGCCGGTCGTCCGGTGCTCGGGGTGTGCGTGGGCATGCAGATCCTGTTCGCCCGCGGTGTGGAGTTCGGAGTGGAGTCGCGCGGGTGCGGGCAGTGGCCCGGCTCGGTGATCCGGCTGGACGCGCCGGTGATCCCGCACATGGGCTGGAACGTCGTCGACGCCCCCGCGGGCAGCGTGCTGTTCAAGGGCATGGACGCCGACACGCGCTTCTACTTCGTGCACTCCTATGCCGCCCAGCAGTGGGAGGGCGATCCCAGCGCGCTGGTGACCTGGGCCACCCACCATGTGCCGTTCCTGGCCGCGGTCGAGGACGGCCCGCTCTCTGCTACGCAGTTCCACCCGGAGAAGAGCGGGGACGCCGGCGCTGAATTACTGTCGAACTGGGTCGGGGGGCTAAGTTGACCGTCGTGAAAAGCGCCGGGGCGAATTCCTCCGCTCGACTGATCCTGCTGCCCGCCGTCGACGTGGTCGAGGGCCGCGCTGTCCGGTTGGTGCAGGGGCAGGCCGGCAGCGAGACCGAGTACGGCTCGGCGCTTGATGCGGCGCTGACGTGGCAGCGCGACGGCGCTGAGTGGATCCACCTGGTCGACCTCGATGCGGCGTTCGGCCGCGGCTCCAACCGCGAACTGCTCGCCGAGGTGGTCGGTCAGCTCGATGTCGCCGTGGAATTGTCCGGCGGGATCCGCGACGATGACTCCCTCGCCGCCGCGTTGGCCACCGGCTGTGCCCGGGTGAACCTGGGCACCGCCGCGCTGGAGAACCCGCAGTGGTGCGCGAAGGTGGTCGCCGAGCACGGCGAGAAGGTCGCGGTCGGCCTCGACGTCAAGATCGACAACGGTCAGTACCGGCTGCGCGGCCGCGGTTGGGAGACCGACGGCGGTGACTTGTGGACGGTGCTGGAACGTCTTGACCGCGAGGGATGTTCTCGTTTCGTCGTCACCGACGTAACCAAGGACGGCACCCTCAACGGGCCCAACCTGGAGCTGCTGGCCCAGGTCTGCGAACGCACCGACGCGCCGGTGATCGCGTCCGGCGGGGTGTCCAGCCTGGACGACCTGCGCGCCATCGCGACGTTGACAGACCGGGGCGTCGAAGGCGCGATCGTCGGAAAGGCGCTCTACGCCGGGCGATTCACGCTGCCACAGGCTCTCGACACGGTCCGCGCGTGAGCCCCGGGCCACAGCAGCTCGCTGACCTACTGGACACCGCCGCTGGCGTGCTCGACGCCGCCTCGGCCCAGTTCGTCGCCGGGCACCGCGCCGATTCGGCGGTGGCCAAGAAGGGCAACGACTTCGCCACCGAGATCGACCTGGCGATCGAGCGCCGTGTGGTCGCCGAGCTCACCCGGCTCACCGGGATCGGGGTGCACGGCGAGGAATTCGGCGGCGAGTCGGTGGAGGCCGAATCCGTGTGGGTGCTCGACCCGGTCGACGGCACCTTTAACTACGCGGCTGGATCCCCGATGGCTGCCATCCTGTTGAGCCTGCTGTCAAAGGGCGAGCCTGTGCTCGGCCTGACGTGGCTGCCGTTCATGGGTCAGCGCTACACCGCCATCGCCGGTCAGCCCGTGCACTGCAACGGCGATGCGCTGGACCGGCTCGTACCGGTTGCGCTGGCCGAATCGATGGTGGGCACAGGAACTTTCAATATCGACTCGCGTGGACGCTACCCGGGCCGCTACCGGATCAAGGTGCTGGAGAATTTGAGCCGGGAGTGTTCCCGGATGCGGATGCACGGCGCCACCGGCGTCGACTTCGCCTATGTCGCCGCTGGAATCCTCGGTGGTGCGGTCAGTTTCGGTCACCACATCTGGGACCACGCGGCCGGCGTCGCGCTGGTGCGCGCCGCGGGCGGCATCGTGACCGATCTGACGGGGGAGGAATGGACGGCGTCCTCGCCGTCGGCGCTGGCCGCCGCGCCGGGTGTGCACGAAGAGATCCTGGCGCTCGTCCGCGCCGCCGGCGACCCGCAGGACTACCTGTGAAGCCGGCAAGCGACGTCGCGACCCGGGTGATCCCGTGCCTGGACGTCGACGACGGCCGGGTGGTCAAGGGCGTCAACTTCGCCAACCTGCGTGACGCCGGCGACCCGGTCGAACTCGCCGCCGCCTACGACGCCGAAGGCGCCGATGAGTTGACGTTCCTCGATGTCACCGCGTCGTCGTCGGGACGTTCGACGATGCTCGATGTGGTGCGGCGCACCGCCGAGCAGGTGTTCATCCCGCTCACCGTCGGCGGCGGCGTGCGTTCGGTCGCCGATGTCGACGTGCTGTTGCGCGCCGGCGCCGACAAGGTGTCGGTGAACACCGCGGCGATCGCCCGTCCCGAGCTGCTCTCGGAGCTGTCGCGGCAGTTCGGATCGCAGTGCATCGTGCTGTCGGTCGACGCGCGTACCGTGCCGGAGGGCCAGGAAGGGAGTGTGCCCACACCGTCGGGCTGGGAGGTCACCACACACGGCGGCAGGCGCGGCACCGGCCTCGACGCCGTCGAGTGGGCCGCGCTCGGGGCCGAACTCGGCGTGGGAGAGATCCTGCTCAACTCGATGGACGCCGACGGCACCAAGGCCGGGTTCGATCTGAAGATGCTGCGCGCGGTACGCGGGGCCGTCACGGTGCCGGTCATCGCCAGCGGCGGGGCCGGTGCCGTGGAGCATTTCGCTCCTGCGGTGTTCGCCGGCGCCGACGCGGTGCTGGCCGCGAGCGTGTTCCACTTCCGGGATCTGACCATCGGTGAGGTGAAGGCGGCGATGAAAGCCGAAGGGATCACCGTGCGATGAGCGCTTGCGCGAAGAGCCGAGGGCCGCGATGAGGGCTCTGGACCCCTCCATCGCGTCGCGGCTCAAGCGAAACGCCGACGGGCTGTTCACCGCGGTGGTGCAGGAACGCGCGACCGGGCAGGTGCTGATGGTCGCCTGGATGGACGACGACGCGTTGGCCCGGACGTTGGAAACCCGTGAGGCGACGTACTTCTCGCGTTCGCGTGGTGAGCAGTGGGTGAAGGGCCTGACCTCCGGGCACACCCAGCACGTGCATTCGGTGCGACTGGACTGCGACGGCGACACCGTGCTGCTCGAAGTCGATCAGGTCGGCTCGGCGTGCCACACCGGTGATCACACCTGCTTCGACGCAGACCTGCTGCTGGCACCTGAGGCCTAGAGGATCCGGGTCGCTTTCGCTCTGGCGGTCCAGCGGCCCTCGTCGTAGCCGACCGACACAGGATGGGCGAACGCCTCCGACACGGTGTCGGTGGTGATGGTCTGGCGGGCGGGCCCACGGGCCACCGCGCGTCCCTCCGCGATCAACAGCGCATGCGTGGTCGTGGTGGGGAGCTCCTCGAGATGGTGTGTGACGAGGATCGACGCGACCTCGGGGTGGGTCTGGTCGAGCGCGTCGAGGGTTTCCAGCAGCTGTTCGCGCGCGGCGACGTCGAGCCCGGTCGAGGGTTCGTCGAGCAGCAGCAACCGCGGTTCGGCGATCAGCGCCCGGGCGATCAGCGTGCGGCCCCGTTCCCCCTGGGACAGGGTGGGCCACACGTCATCGGCTTTGTGGGACAACCCGACCGACGAGATCATCGCCTCCGCGCGGGCGTTCTCCTTCACCGTCGGACTCCACCGCATCGGGGTGTCGATCGTGGCGGTGATGCCGGTCATCACCACCTCGCGGACGGTCAGCGAGTACTGCAGCTGATGGCGCGGGTTCACATGTCCGATGTGGTGACGCAGCCGGGCCAGATCCACCCGGCCCATCTGGTCACCGAGAATGCGCACCGTCCCCGACGTCGGGAACGTCACGGCCGCACAGAAACCCAGCAGCGTGCTCTTGCCGGCGCCGTTGGGTCCCAGCAGCGCCCAGTGCTCACCGGTGTTCACGGTCAGCGAGATGCCGTCGAGGATCTGCTTGCCGTTGCGCCGGAAGGTCACATCGACGAGCTCCAGCACCGGTGTCATGACCGGTTGCGCAGCGCCTCGAGGGCCTTGTCGGCGTGGGTGTCCATGCTGAACTCGCTGGCGATGACTTCGAGCACGGTGCGGTCGGTGTCGATCACGAACGTGGTGCGCTTGACCGGCATGAACTTGCCGAGCAGCCCGCGCTTGACGCCGAACTGTGTGGCGACGGCGCCGTCGTCGTCCGACAGCAGCGGGTAGTCGAACTTCTGCTGCTCGGCGAACGCGGCCTGCTTGGCGACCGGGTCGGCGCTGATGCCCACCCGGCTGGCGCCGACGGCGGCGAACTCGGCTGCCAGATCCCGAAAGTGGCACGCCTCCTTGGTGCATCCCGGTGTCATCGCGGCCGGGTAGAAGAACAGCACCACCGGACCGTCGGCGAGCAGCCCGCTCAGCGTTCTCGGCGCGCCGGTCTGGTCGGGCAGCTCGAAGTCGTCGACCCGATCGCCCGGTTTGAGGGGATTCATGTTCTCAACCGTACTTCTGGGACAATCTCTGCGTGCAGACGACCGCCACCCTGAGCGCGACGACCACGCGTGAGGACTTCCGGGCGCTGGCCGCCGAGCACCGGGTGGTCCCGGTGACCCGCAAGGTGCTCGCCGACAGCGAGACGCCGCTTTCGGCGTACCGCAAACTCGCCGCCAACCGGCCCGGCACGTTCCTCCTCGAGTCCGCCGAGAACGGGCGGTCGTGGTCGCGGTGGTCGTTCATCGGCGCCGGTGCGCCGTCGGCGCTAACGGTCCGCGACGGCGAGGCCGTGTGGCTGGGCGCCGTCCCGCAGGACGCGCCGTCGGGCGGTGACCCGCTGCAGGCGCTGCGCGCGACGCTGACACTGCTGGAGACCGCGCCGCTGCCGGGTCTGCCGCCGCTGTCGTCGGGCCTGGTCGGGTTCTTCGCTTATGACATGGTGCGCCGTTTGGAGCGGCTGCCGGAGTTGACCGTCGACGACCTCGGGCTGCCCGACATGATGCTGCTGCTGGCCACCGACATCGCCGCCGTGGATCATCATGAGGGCACGATCACGCTGGTGGCCAATGCGGTGAACTGGAACGGCACCGACGAACGCGTCGACTGGGCCTACGACGACGCCGTGACCCGGCTGGACGTGATGACCGCGGCACTGGCCGAACCCCTGTCGTCGACCGTCGCGACCTTCGGCCGGCCGGCGCCCGTGCACCGGGCCCAGCGCACCGTCGAGGAATACACCGCGATCGTCGACAAGCTCGTCGGCGACATCGAGGCCGGCGAGGCGTTCCAGGTGGTGCCGTCGCAGCGGTTCGAGATGGACACCTCCGCCGACCCCCTCGACGTGTACCGGATGCTGCGGGTCACCAATCCGAGCCCGTACATGTATCTGCTCAACGTTCCCGATGAGCTTGGGGGACTGGACTTTTCGATTGTGGGGTCGAGTCCGGAAGCGCTGGTCACCGTCAAGGACGGCCGCGCCACCACTCACCCGATCGCCGGCACACGCTGGCGCGGCGACACCGAGGAGGAAGACCTCCTGCTGGAGAAGGAGCTGCTCTCCGACGACAAGGAGCGCTCCGAGCACCTGATGCTCGTCGATCTCGGCCGCAACGATCTGGGGCGGGTCTGCCTGCCGGGCACGGTCAAGGTGGAGGATTACAGCCACATCGAGCGCTACAGCCACGTCATGCACCTGGTCTCGACGGTCACCGGGTTACTGGCCGACGGCAAGACCGCGCTGGACGCGGTGACCGCCTGCTTCCCGGCCGGGACGCTGTCCGGCGCCCCCAAGGTACGGGCGATGGAGCTCATCGAGGAGGTCGAGAAGACCCGGCGCGGCCTGTACGGCGGGGTGCTCGGCTACCTCGACTTCGCCGGCAACGCCGACTTCGCGATCGCGATCCGCACCGCGCTGATGCGCGGCGGCACCGCCTACGTGCAGGCCGGTGGTGGCGTCGTCGCCGACTCCAACGGGCCCTACGAGTACAACGAGGCCTCCAACAAGGCCCGTGCGGTGCTGGCGGCGATCGCGGCGGCCGAGACGTTGAGCGAGCCGTGACCCGCATCGCGCAGTTGCTCCTGGTGCTCGCCGCGGCGGGCCTGTGGGGGGCGTCCCGGCTGACATGGGTGCAGATCACCTCCTTCGACGGCTTGGGGCAGCCGAAGGCCACCGACCTGGCCGGGTCGACGTGGTCGACGGCGCTGATCCCGCTGGCCCTGCTGGTGCTCGCCGCTGCCGTCGCGGCGCTCGCCGTACGCGGCTGGGCGCTGAGGGCGCTGGCCGTGCTGGTGGCGGCAGCGAGCGCGGGAATGGGATACCTGGCGATCAGCCTATGGGTCATGGCCGACGACGCGGCGCGGGCGGCGCGGCTGGCCGAGGTGCCGGTGGCCGACCTGCTCGATACCGAGCGGCACTACACCGGCGCCGTGATCACACTGGTCGCCGCGGTGCTGTCGCTGTCCGGCGCGGTGCTGCTGATGCGCTCGGCGACCCACCGGCGCGCCGAGGCGGTGCGCTACTCACGCCGCCCGGCCCAGCCCGAGGATGGTGACGCGGACATGTCGGAGCGGATGATGTGGGACGCGCTCGACGAGGGCCGCGACCCGACCAATCCGGACAACCAGGGGCGGTGACGAAGCATGGCTCGGTTGCGACTACCCTTCATAACGAATCGAACGGCCGTCAGGGGAAGGGAAACGACGCCTATGGGTTCGGCGACCGTGCTCGACTCCATCATCGAGGGGGTGCGCGCTGACGTTGCCGCTCGCGAAGCCGTCGTCAGCTTGGACGAGGTGAAGGAGCGAGCCCAGCGCGCTCCGGCTCCGCTTGACGTGATGGCGGCGCTGCGTTCCCCCGGTATCGCGGTGATCGCAGAGGTCAAACGTGCCAGCCCGTCGCGCGGCGAGCTGGCCCAGATCGGCGATCCCGCCGAACTCGCCCGCGCCTACGAGGACGGCGGTGCGCGGGTCATCAGCGTGCTGACCGAGCAGCGGCGCTTCAACGGGTCGCTCGACGACCTCGACGCGGTGCGGGCCGCGGTGTCGATTCCCGTACTGCGCAAGGACTTTATCGTCCGTCCCTACCAGATCCACGAGGCCCGGGCCCACGGTGCGGACATGTTGCTGTTGATCGTCGCGGCGCTGGAACAACCAGTGCTGGAGTCGCTCCTGGAGCGCACCGAGTCCCTGGGCATGACCGCCCTGGTGGAGGTGCACACCGAGGAGGAGGCCGACCGCGCGCTGCAGGCCGGGGCCTCGGTGATCGGGGTGAACGCCCGCAACCTCAAGACCCTGGAGGTCGACCGGGACTGCTTTGCCCGCATCGCCCCCGGATTGCCGAGCAAGGTGATCCGCGTCGCCGAGTCGGGAGTGCGGGGCACCGCCGACCTGCTCGCCTACGCCGGTGCCGGCGCCGACGCGGTGCTGGTCGGGGAGGGCCTGGTCACCAGCGGGGATCCGCGCAGTGCTGTTGCCGACCTGGTGACCGCCGGTACCCATCCGTCGTGCCCGAAGCCAGCGCGTTAAGTGGTTGATTTCGCCGGGCCGGAACTGCCGCGCGCCAGCGCCGCGGTCGCCGAGCCCACGTCCCACGACCCCGACGAACGAGGGCACTTCGGTGTCTATGGCGGCAGGTACGTTCCTGAGGCACTGATGGCCGTCATCGAGGAGGTGACCGCCGCCTACGAGAAGGCCCGCGGTGACCAGGCATTCCTCGATGAACTCGACAGGCTGCAACGCCACTACACCGGGCGGCCCTCGCCGGTGTACGAGGCCGAGCGGCTCAGCGAGCACGCCGGTGGAGCGCGCATCTTCCTGAAGCGGGAAGACCTCAACCACACCGGATCCCACAAGATCAACAACGTGCTGGGGCAGGCCCTGCTGGCCAAGCAGATGGGCAAGACCCGGGTCATCGCCGAAACCGGCGCCGGCCAGCACGGCGTGGCCACCGCGACGGCGTGCGCCTTGATGGGACTGGAATGCGTCATCTACATGGGTGCGGTGGACACCGCGCGGCAGGCGCTCAACGTGGCACGGATGCGGCTGCTCGGCGCGTCGGTGGTCGCGGTGGAGTCGGGTTCCAAGACGCTGAAGGACGCGATCAACGAGACGTTCCGTGACTGGGTCACCAACGCGGACAACACCTACTACTGCTTTGGGACGGCCGCCGGACCCCACCCCTTCCCGATGATGGTGCGCGACTTCCAGCGGGTGATCGGTCTCGAGGCTCGCGCCCAGATGCTCGACCAGGCCGGCCGGCTGCCTGACGCGGTGGCCGCGTGCGTGGGCGGCGGGTCCAATGCGATCGGCATCTTCCACGCGTTCATCGACGACCCCGGTGTGCAGCTGTACGGCTTCGAAGCCGCCGGAGACGGTGTCGAAACGGGTAGGCACGCCGCGACATTCACCGGCGGCTCACCGGGAGCCTTCCAGGGTTCGTACTCCTACCTGTTGCAGGACGAAGACGGCCAGACCATCGAATCCCACTCGATTTCAGCCGGTCTGGACTATCCCGGCGTCGGGCCCGAGCATGCGTTGCTCAAGGATTTGGGACGCGCGCAGTACCGCCCCGTCACCGACACCGAGGCGATGGACGCACTCTCGCTGCTGAGCCGCACCGAGGGGATCATCCCGGCGATAGAGTCCGCGCATGCGGTGGCCGGGACGCTGAAGCTGGGCCAAGAGCTGGGATCCGGGTCGATCATCCTGGTCAATCTGTCCGGTCGCGGCGACAAAGACGTCGAGACGGCCGCCAAGTGGTTCGGTCTGATGGAGGACGGGACGGCATGAGTCGCCTGGCCGGGTTGTTCGAATCCTGCCGCGCCGACGGCCGGTCGGCGCTGATCGGTTATCTACCGACAGGTTTCCCCGACGTCGATTCGTCGATCGCGGCGATGGTCGCTCTGGTCGAATCAGGTTGTGACATCGTCGAAGTCGGTGTCGCGTATTCCGACCCGGGGATGGACGGGCCCACGATCGCCGCGGCGACGGAGGTGGCGCTGCGCGGCGGTGTGCGGGTGTACGACGCGCTGCGTGCGGTCGAGGCGATCAGCGACGCGGGCGGTCGCGCCGTGGTGATGACCTACTGGAACCCGGTGCTGCGCAAGGGCGTTGACACGTTCGCCCGCGACCTGGCCTCGGCAGGCGGGCTCGGCATGATCACGCCGGACCTGATCCCGGACGAGGCGGGGGAGTGGCTGGCGGCTTCGGAGGCCCACGACCTGGATCGGATTTTCCTGGTGGCGCCGTCATCGACGCCGGAGCGGCTGGCCACGACCGTGCACGCGTCGCGCGGGTTCGTCTACGCCGCCTCGACGATGGGCGTCACCGGCGCTCGGGATGCGGTGTCGAACGCCGCGCCGGAGCTGGTGCGCCGGGTCAAGGCCGTGGCCGACATTCCGGTGGGCGTCGGGCTGGGGGTGCGCTCACGCGAGCAGGCGGCCGAGATCGGCGCTTACGCCGACGGGGTGATCGTCGGTTCAGCCCTGGTGTCGGCCCTCAAGGAGGGCATCCCGGCGGTGCGGGCGCTGACCGAAGAGCTCGCTGACGGTGTGCGACAGAGGATCACTGCGTGACGACAACGGTCCTGGCGTTCATCCCCAGTCCGTCTCAGGGGGTCTGGCATCTAGGGCCGTTCCCCGTCCGCGCGTACGCGCTGTTCATCATCGCCGGCATCATCGCCGCGCTCGTGATCGGCGACCGGCGATGGGTGGCCCGCGGCGGTGAACCCGGCGTCGTCTACGACGTGGCGTTGTGGGCGGTGCCGTTCGGCCTGATCGGCGGACGCCTCTACCACGTGATGACCGACTGGCGAACGTACTTCGGTGAAGACGGTGTGGGCGCCATGGCCGCGCTGCGGATCTGGGACGGTGGTCTCGGTATCTGGGGTGCGGTGGCGCTCGGCGGTGTCGGCGCGTGGATCGCGTGCCGACGACGGGGCATACCGCTGCCCGCGTTCGGTGACGCGATAGCGCCGGGAATCGTTTTGGCACAGGGGATCGGGCGCCTCGGCAATTACTTCAACCAGGAACTGTACGGCCGTGAGACCACGCTGCCGTGGGGACTGGAGATCTACGAGCGGGTGAACGCGGCCGGCGTGCCGGATTCGCTCAACGGGGTGTCGACCGGTGAGCTGGTCCAGGTCGTGCATCCCACCTTCCTGTACGAGTTGCTGTGGAACCTGCTTGTGTTCGCGGTGCTGATCGTCGTCGACCGCCGGTTCAAGATCGGCCACGGTCGGCTGTTCGCGCTGTATGTGGCGGGGTACTGCGTCGGCCGGTTCTGGATCGAGCTGATGCGCAGCGACACCGCGACCGAACTGGCCGGCATCCGGATCAATTCGTTTACCTCGACGTTCATCTTCATCGGTGCCGTCGTGTACATCATGGTCGCGCCGAAGGGTCGTGAAGACCCGGCCACACTGCGCGGCCACGCCGCCGCCGAGGCCGGCGTCGAGGACCGGGCGAAGGATCTGGCTGTCGCCTCGGCCGTCGGGATCGTCGCCGCGGCGAAGGTCGCCGACGAGGACGAGGCCACGGCGTCGGCGCAGGAGGACGCAGAGTTGGAAGCCTTGGTCGCCGAGTTGGAATCCGCCGAGCCGGAGGATCGGAGCGCCGCCGCGTCCGCGGGTCTCGGGGCGGTGGAGGGCGATGAGGTCGCCGAGGCTGTCGCGGAGGCGCCGGAGGCTCATGCGGCTGCCGTCGAGGGTGAGGCGGAGGCCGAGCTGTTGGCGGCCCGGGCTGACTCCGACAGTTCGGAAGCAGCTGAAGAAGGTCTCGAGGGTGTCGACGCCGTGGAGGTCGCCGAGGTCGATGTCGACTCGGTGATGGAGCCTCATGAGGCGGCTGAGGGTGAGGCGCAGGCTGACGAGTCGATCGTCGAGATCGAGGGTGAGTCACAGGCCGAGGCCGAGGCTGAGACCGTCGGTGTGGGTTCGGTGGAGTCCGATGAGGTGGCTGGGGCTGTCGCCCAGGCGTCGGAGGCTCATGAGGCCGCGGTTGTGGGTGTGGCCGATGCTGAGGCGTTGGTCGATGAGGCTGAGGCCGAGGCTGAGGCGTGGGTCGATGAGGCTGAGGCCGATGCTGAGGCGTTGGTTGAGGATGAGGCCGACGCTGAGGGTGGCGGTGTAGCCGAGCTGGTTTCCGAGGAGACTGAGCCGGAGGCCGAGGCTGAGGCGTGGGTCGATGAGGCTGAGGCCGATGCTGAGGCGTTGGTCGAGGATGAGGCCGACGCTGAGGGTGGCGGTGTAGCGGAGCAGGTTTCCGAGGAGACTGAGCCGGAGGCCGAGGCTGAGGCGTGGGTCGATGCGGCTGAGGCCGATGCTGAGGCGTTGGTCGAGGATGAGGCCGACGCTGAGGGTGGCGGTGTAGCCGAGCTGGTTTCCGAGGAGACTGAGCCGGAGGCCGAGGCTGAGGCGTGGGTCGATGAGGCTGAGGCCGATGCCGAGGCGTTGGTCGAGGATGAGGCCGACGCTGAGGGTGGCGGTGCAGCCGACCAGGTTTCCGAGCAGGCTGAGTCACAGGCCGAGGCTGAGGCGTGGGTCGATGAGGCTGAGGCCGATGCTGAGGCGTTGGTCGAGGATGAGGCCGACGCTGAGGGTGGCGGTGTAGCCGAGCAGGTTTCCGAGGAGACTGAGCCGGAGGCCGAGGCTGAGACCGTCGGTGTGGGTTCGGTGGAGTCCGATGAGGTGGCTGGGGCTGTGGCCCAGGCGTCGGAAGCTCATGAGGCTGCGGTCGAGGGTGAGGCCGATGCTCAGGGTGCCGGTGTAGCCGAGCAGGTTTCCGATATGGGCGAAGTCGCAAAAGGCGACACCGAAACCGGACTTGCTGGGGAACCGGAGGACGCCGAGACCCAGGCCGAGGCCAGCGCCGAAGTGGCTGAAGGCGACGCCGAGTCGGTCCCGCAACCGGCGGATTCTTTTGAAGCAGAAGCGAAGCCAGAATCCACCCCCGACGAGCCGGAGGTCGCGCGGCGCCCTTCTCCCGCCCAATCGTTCGCCGGCACAGTCCGATCCGAGGTTGCGGGCCGAGTCCGTGAGTGGATTCGGCGTCGCCGCGATCGCTGACCGTCCGTCGGCGGTGCCACGGTAACCGGGCCGGGAAACCCGAAGGCCGCAAAATTCAGATGGTCACGCGGTAGCGTCGTAAGTTGCTGGCAGGGTCGCCGACCTGCCCGACGATCGGCGAACCCCTGGCGAGGTGGTGACGGGAGACAACCATGAAGCGCTGTATCGTCGGAGCATCGGCTGCCCTGCTGATACCCATCGGGCTCATCGCCTCAGCACCGCCCGCCGGTGCCGGTTGTCTGTACGGAGGACCCGTTATCAGCAAGTGCGATGGACCTGTCCAATCCGACGGCACCTGGCAACGCTGCGTGGCAGTGGCCCGCTTGGTGCCCAGCGGTTTCAGTTCGCATCTGGTGCCCGAGAAGCACTGCGGCCTGATGAGTCCCGGCCATTACACCCCGGATCTGGCGTTCGCCGACCCACCGACGCACATCAACGACTGAACGGCGGCCCAGCCTATTCGCCAGCCGGTCCGGTCGCGACCGAAACCGTTGTCCTGGTGTGATTCTCGATGGCGGTGACACCCACCCAGCACCACCACCCCCATCTCCAGATCCCGTGGTCAGCGGGGTCACATCCGGACCTGATCGGAGTAGACTGATCGCTGCGATCGGAGCAGGTCATGACCACAAAATTGCCTCTTGAGCTGGCGTGGATTCTGGCGTTGGGCATCGGGGTGCTGCTGTCCGCTTCTCAGGCGAACGCGATACCGCAGTGCGTCAACACAGCCCCAAACACCACGCAGTGCCAAACCAACGGTAGTTCGCAGATCACCACGCAACCCGGCCCCTGGACGTACAACTACGGTTGGCCCGGATGGGGCTGGGGGTTCGGTTGGCCCGTGTTCGGGTTCGGTTTCGGCTGACGCACCCGCACGTCGGGCCGCGTAAGTCGGCCCGACGGTGGAGCGCGCCCGCGGACGGAAACGCCCGCACCGCCACCTGCTGAGAGGTGGTGGGCTCTGGCATGCTGGTGTGATGACCGAGCCCCCGTACAGCGGTAACGACAGCGGAAATCCGCACACGCCACCACCGTCGCAGCCGGGCTATGCGACACCGGGACCGCAGTACGCACCCCCTCCCGGCGGCTATCCGCCGCACGTGGGCGGTTATTCGGCCGGATACCCCGACCCTGCCGCACCGTGGGGCCGCCACCCGATCACCGGCGAACCGCTGTCGGACAAATCCAAGGTAGTAGGCGGGCTGCTGCAGCTGCTCGGCCTTGTCGGGCTGGTCGGCATCGGCCGCATCTATCTGGGCTACACGAAGCTTGGCGTCATCCAGCTCGTCGTGGGGCTACTCACGTGCGGCATCGTCGCCATCATCTGGGGCATCGTCGACGCAGTCCTCATCCTCACCGACAAGGTGCGCGATCCGGAGGGGCGTCCGCTGCGCGATGGGACCTAGCTCCACCTCACCCACCCGTCACCGACTGCTGGTCGGGCTCGGCGCCGCGACCGCGGCCGCCGGCGCGCTCGCCTACATCGGCATCGGTGACCCGCACAGCCCGACGTTCGTGTTTCCGCCGTGCCCGTTCCAAGCTCTGACCGGGTGGAACTGTCCGGCCTGCGGTGGGCTGCGCATGACCCACGATCTGCTGCACGGTGATCTGGCAGCGGCGTTCGTCGACAACGCCTTCATCCTCATCGGTGCGCCGCTGTTCCTGGCCTGGGTTCTGCTGCGCCGTCGCCACGGCAGGCCCGCCTTCACCATGCCCACCTACGTGGTCGTCATCACAGCGGTCCTGGCGTGGACGGTGGTCCGCAATCTGCCTGGATTCCCGCTGGTCCCGACGGTTCTCGACGGGTAGCTCTGCTGCGGCGCTGATACACTCGACCGACGGGCCGGTGCAGTCCCTGATTCGAATTCAGGACTGGAGGCCGGTGTCCATGCTCTATTCGGCTTTGCCCGAACCCCAAGGTTTGTACGACCCCGACAACGAGGTGGATTCCTGCGGGGTGGCCATGGTGGCCGACATCCAGGGCCGCCGTTCACACTCGATCGTCGCGGACGGTCTGATCGCGCTGGAACACCTTGAGCACCGCGGCGCTGCAGGCGCCGAAGCCAGCAGCGGCGACGGTGCCGGCATCCTGATCCAGCTACCCGTCGAGCTGCTGCGTGAGGTCGCCGACTTCCCGCTGCCAGAACCCGCCGCCGACGGGGCCAACACCTTCGCCGCAGGCATGTGTTTTCTGCCGCAGGACCACAGCGCCCGCGAAAGCGCCCGCGAGACCGTCGAAGCCATCGCCGCCGACGAGGGCCTTGAGGTGCTCGGCTGGCGCGAGGTGCCCGTCGATCCTGCCGGAGCCGAGCTGGGTTCCACGGCGGTCAACTGCATGCCGCACATGGCGCAGCTGTTCGTCACCGCGCCCGTCCGTGGCGGGGTCCGGCCGGCCGGGCTCGAACTCGACCGGCTGGTGTATCCGGTGCGCAAACGCGCTGAACGTGACGGCGTGTACTTTCCGTCACTGTCCAGCCGCACCATGGTCTACAAAGGGATGCTGACCACACTGCAGCTGCCGCAGTTCTTTTCCGATCTCCGCGACCAACGCTGTGTCAGCGCGATCGCCATCGTGCACAGCCGCTTCTCCACCAACACGTTCCCGTCCTGGCCGCTGGCCCACCCGTTCCGCTTCGTCGCCCACAACGGTGAGATCAACACCGTGCGCGGCAACCGCAACCGCATGCGCGCCCGCGAAGCCAAGCTTGCCAGCGCCACCATCCCCGGCGACCTGAGCAGGCTGTCGCCGATCTGCACGCCCGGCGCCTCCGACTCGGCGTCTTTCGACGAGGTCCTGGAGCTGCTCCACCTCGGCGGCCGCAGCCTGCCCCATGCCGTGCTGATGATGATCCCTGAAGCGTGGGAGAACACCACCACGATGGAACCGCCCGAGCGTGCCTTCTGGCAGTTCCACGCATCCCTGATGGAGCCTTGGGACGGGCCCGCCTGTGTCACCTTCACCGATGGCACGCTCGTCGGAGCAGTATTGGACCGCAACGGATTACGGCCCGGACGGTGGTGGCGCACCATCGACGACCGCATCATCCTGGCCAGTGAGGCCGGTGTGCTCGACGTGCCGTCGGCCGAGATCGTCGCCAAGGGCCGGCTGCAGCCCGGCAAGATGTTCCTGATCGACACCGCCGCGGGGCGCATCGTCTCCGACGATGAGATCAAAGAAGAACTCGCCGCCGCCGAACCCTACGGCGAATGGCTGCATGCCGGTCTGCTGGATCTGAAGACGCTGCCCGACCGCGCCCGGGTGCATCCCAACCACGAATCGGTGGTCCGCCGGCAGGTCAGCTTCGGCTACACCGAGGAGGATCTGCGAATTCTGTTGACCCCGATGGCCGCCTCGGGCGCCGAGCCGCTGGGGTCGATGGGCACCGACACGCCCGCCGCTGTGCTGTCGCAGCGGTCGAAGCTGCTCTACGACTACTTCGTCGAACTGTTCGCCCAGGTGACCAACCCGCCGCTGGACGCGATCCGCGAGGAGATCGTGACATCGATGGCCCGAGTGATGGGGCCCGAGCAGAACCTGCTGGAACCGTCGGCCGCGTCCTGCCGCCAGATCCGGCTCAGCTGGCCGGTTCTGGACAACGACGAGCTCAACAAGATCGTCCACATCAACGACGACGGTGAACATCCCGGCCTGCGCACCGCGGTGCTGCGGGCGCTCTACGACGTCGAACGCGGCGGTGAGGGGCTGGCCGACGCGCTGGAGGACCTGCGCCTGCGCGCCAGCGACGCCATCGCCAAGGGCGCACGCACACTGGTGATTTCGGACCGGGACTCCGACCACACCAAGGCGCCGATCCCGTCGCTGCTGGCGGTGTCGGCCGTGCACCACCACCTTGTGCGCACCAAGGAACGCACCACCGTCGCGCTGGTCGTCGAGACCGGCGACGCCCGCGAGGTCCATCACATCGCGATGCTGATCGGCTTCGGCGCGGCCGCGGTCAACCCGTATCTGGCGTTCGAGTCCATCGAGGATCTCATCCGCGAAGGTGAGCTCACCGGGATCGAACCGGTCACCGCGGTGCGCAACTATCTCAAAGCGCTCGGCAAGGGTGTGATGAAGGTGATGAGCAAGATGGGCATCTCGACGGTCGCCTCCTATACCGCCGCACAGGCGTTCGAAGCCATCGGTATCGACAAGAACGTCATCGACGAGTACTTCACCGGCACGCCCACCCAGCTCGGCGGCGTCGGTCTCGACGTCATCGCCGAGGAGGTGAAGCTGCGGCACCGCCGCGCCTACCCGGAGAACCCGACCGAGCGGGTGCACCGGCGGTTGGAGGTCGGCGGTGAGTACGCGTTCCGCCGCGAGGGCGAGCTGCATCTGTTCAGCCCGGAAGTGGTTTTCCTGCTTCAGCATTCGACGCGCACCGGCCGCTACGAGGTGTTCGAGAAGTACTCCGCCGAGGTCGACCGACTGGCCCGCGAGGGGGGAGCACTGCGCGGCCTGTTCGAATTCAAGAAGGGGATGCGGCCCGAGGTCCCGCTCGAAGAGGTGGAATCCGTCGACTCCATCGTCACCCGCTTCAACACCGGTGCGATGAGCTACGGGTCGATCTCGGCCGAGGCCCACGAGACGATGGCCGTGGCGATGAACAACCTCGGTGGCCGGTCCAATTCCGGCGAGGGCGGCGAGGACGCCGAGAGGCTCTACGACCCGAACCGGCGCAGTGCCGTCAAGCAGGTCGCATCGGGCCGGTTCGGTGTCACCAGCGACTACCTGGTCAACGCGACCGACATCCAGATCAAGATGGCGCAGGGTGCCAAACCCGGTGAGGGCGGCCAGCTTCCGGGATACAAGGTGTATCCGAACATCGCCAAGACCCGGCACTCGACGCCCGGCGTGGGGCTGATCTCCCCGCCGCCGCACCACGACATCTACTCGATCGAGGACCTTGCGCAGCTGATCCACGACCTCAAGAACGCCAACGCCGACGCGCGCATCCACGTCAAGCTGGTGAGCTCGGTCGGCGTCGGGACGGTCGCCGCTGGTGTGTCCAAGGCGCACGCGGACGTGGTGCTGATCTCCGGCTACGACGGCGGCACCGGTGCTGCGCCGTTGACCAGCCTCAAACACGCCGGTGCGCCTTGGGAGATCGGCTTGGCCGACACTCAGCAGACCCTGATGCTCAACGGTCTGCGCGACCGCATCACCGTCCAGTGCGACGGCGGCATGCGCACCGCCCGCGACGTCATGGTCGCGATGCTGCTCGGCGCCGAGGAGTACGGGTTCGCCACCGCGCCGTTGGTGGTGTCGGGATGCATCATGATGCGGGTCTGCCACCTCGACACCTGCCCGGTCGGGGTCGCGACGCAGAACCCCGAACTACGGAAGCGATATACCGGCAAGCCCGAATTCGTGGAGAACTTCTTCCGGTTCATCGCCGAGGACATCCGTCGGTATCTGGCCGAGCTCGGTTTCCGCAGCGTCGACGAGGCGGTCGGGCACGCCGAGATGCTCGACACCGCCGAAGGCATCGCGCACTGGAAGAGCAAGGGTTTGGACCTGTCGCCGATCTTCGCGGTGCCCGCCGACGCTCACACCGGCCGGCCCGCCGCCCGGCGCCGGGTCCGCGACCAGTACCACGCACTCGATCAGGCCCTGGACCAGACCCTGATCCAACTGGCCGAAGGCGCCCTCGAGGACGCGCACCCGGTACGCCTGGAATTGCCCGTCCGCAACGTCAACCGGACCGTCGGAACCCTGCTGGGCAGCGAGATCACCCGACGTTACGGTGCCCAAGGACTGCCCGAGGACACCGTGCACATCACCCTGACCGGGTCCGCGGGACAGTCCCTGGGCGCGTTTTTGCCGCCCGGGGTCACACTGGAGCTCGTCGGAGACGCCAACGACTACGTCGGCAAAGGTCTTTCGGGCGGCAAGATCATCGTCAAACCGCAGAACGACGTGCTGTTCCTGCCGGAGGACAACGTGATCGCCGGCAACACGCTGCTGTTCGGGGCGACGTCCGGTGAGCTGTACCTGCGCGGCCGGGTGGGGGAGCGCTTCGCGGCACGGAACTCGGGTGCGCTGACCGTCGTCGAGGGCGTCGGCGACCACGCCTGCGAGTACATGACCGGCGGCCGGGTGGTGGTGCTGGGCAAGGTGGGCCGCAACATGGCGGCGGGCATGTCGGGCGGCATTGCGTTCGTGCTCGGCCTCGACCCGAAGCGGGTCAACACCGACATGGTGGAGCTGCAGCGGCTCGAACCGGAGGATCTCGCGTGGCTGCACGATGTCGTCACCCGGCACGCGCGGTACACCGGCAGCGCCGTCGCGACCTCGTTGCTGTCCGATTGGCCCAGGCGCAGCGCCCAATTCACCAAGATCATGCCGCGCGATTATCAGCGCGTGCTGCAAGCGACCCGGATGGCGAAGGCCGAGGGCCGCGATGTCGACTCTGCGATCATGGAGGCCAGCCGTGGCTGATCCGCACGGATTTCTCGAAGTCGCCAAGGTGGAGGCCGCCAAGCGGCCGGTCGACGAACGGGTCGGGGACTGGCGCGAGGTCTACGAACGTCAGGATCCGCACCAGCGCGCCGGCGAGGTGTCCCAGCAGGCCCGGCGCTGCATGGACTGCGGAATTCCGTTCTGCCACTCCGGAACTGCCGGCTGTCCGCTGGGGAACCTGATCCCCGAGTGGAACGACCTGGTGCGCCGCGGCCGGTGGGACGCAGCCAGCGACCGGCTGCATGCGACCAACAACTTCCCGGAGTTCACCGGCCGGCTGTGTCCGGCTCCGTGCGAGGCCGCCTGCGTGCTGTCGATATCCGAGGAGCACACCGGCGGCAGCGTCACGATCAAACGCATCGAGCAGACCATCGCCGACCAGGCCTGGATGGACGGCATCGTCGAGCCTCAACCCGCGGCGATCTCCACCGGAAAGAAGGTGGCGGTCGTCGGGTCCGGTCCGGCCGGACTGGCTGCCGCACAACAGCTCACCCGGGCCGGTCACGACGTCACCGTGTACGAGCGCGACGACCGCATCGGCGGGTTGATGCGCTACGGCATCCCCGAATACAAGCTGGAGAAGTCCACGCTGAACCAACGGCTGGCCCAGATGCGCGCGGAGGGGACCCGTTTCGTCACCGAATGCGAAGTGGGAGTGGACCTTCCGGTGGAACAGCTGAGGGCCCAGCATGACGCTGTCGTGCTCGCGGTCGGCGCGCTGCGGGCCCGGGACAACGACGTCGAGGGGCGCGGCCTCCACGGTGTGCATCTGGCGATGGAGCACCTGGTCCCGGCCAACCGGGAGTGTGAGGGCGACGGACCGAGCCAGATCAGCGCCGAGGGCAGGCATGTGGTCATCATCGGCGGCGGTGACACCGGGGCCGATTGCCTCGGCACCGCGCATCGGCAGGGCGCCACGTCGGTGACTCAGCTGGACTACAACCCCGAACCGCCCGAGTATCGCGACGAGTCGCGGTCGCCGTGGCCGACGTGGCCGATCGTGCTGCGCACCCGGTTGTCTCCGGCGCATGCCGAGGGCGGGCACCGGCGCTACGAGGTGGCGGTGCAGCGGTTCCTCGGCGACGATCGCGGCAACCTGCGAGCGATCGAGATCGCCGAGGTGAAGGTCGAGCGCGACGAGACGGGACGCCGGCACATCGTTCCGGTCGGCGACACCTTGGAGATACCGTGCGACCTCGCGTTGCTGGCCATCGGGTTCGACGGGGTCGAGCGCATGACGCTGCTCGACGAACTCGGTCTGTCGCTGAACCGGCGCGGCACCCTCTCGTGCGGATCGGACTGGCAGACCGACGCACCCGGGGTGTTCGTCTGCGGCGACGCCCATCGCGGCGCGTCGCTGATCGTGTGGGCGATCGCCGAAGGTCGCAGTGCGGCGCACGCCGTGGACGCCTATCTGATGGGTGACTCGGATCTCCCGGCGCCGGTCCGGCCCGGTGCGCTGCCGCTGGCCGTCATCTGAATCGATCAACGACTATGCTCGGTAGCCGTGAATAGACGCGGGAAGATCGTCTGTACGTTGGGTCCGGCCACCGCCTCCGACGAGGCCGTCAGGCAACTCGTCGAGTCCGGGATGGACGTCGCCCGGCTCAATTTCAGCCACGGTGAGTACTCCGATCACGAAGCGAACTACAAGCGTGTCCGTGCCGCGTCCGACGCCACCGGGCGGGCCGTCGGAATCCTCGCCGACCTGCAGGGGCCGAAGATCCGGCTCGGCAGGTTCGCCGACGGACCCACCGTGTGGGCCAACGGCGAGACCGTCCGGATCACCACCGAGGACTTCCTCGGCAACCACGACCGGGTCTCCACCACCTACAAGCGGCTGGCCCAGGACGCCCGCCCCGGCGACCGGGTCCTCGTCGACGACGGCAACGTCGGTCTGGTCGTCGAGCACATCGACGGCACCGACGTGGTCTGCACCGTCACCGAGGGCGGCAAAGTCAGCAACAACAAGGGCATGTCCCTGCCCGGCATGAACGTCTCGGCGCCCGCGCTGTCGGAGAAGGACATCGACGATCTCGAGTTCGCGCTGCGCCTGGGCGTCGACCTGGTCGCGCTGTCGTTCGTGCGCTCGCCCGCCGACGTCGAACTGGTCCACGAGGTGATGGACCGTGTCGGCCGGCGGGTCCCGGTGATCGCGAAACTGGAGAAGCCCGAGGCCATCGACAACCTCGAAGCCATCGTGCTGGCGTTCGACGCGATCATGGTCGCCCGCGGTGACCTCGGCGTGGAGCTGCCGCTGGAGGAAGTTCCGCTGGTCCAGAAGCGCGCGATCCAGATGGCGAGGGAGAACGCCAAACCCGTCATCGTGGCCACCCAGATGCTGGAGTCGATGATCGAGAACTCACGGCCCACCCGGGCGGAGGCGTCCGACGTCGCCAACGCGGTGCTCGACGGCGCCGACGCGGTGATGCTGTCGGGGGAGACCTCGGTGGGTAAGTTCCCGTTCGAGACGGTGCGCACCATGGCGCGCATCATCTCCGCGGTCGAGGAGAACTCGGTGGCGGCGCCGCCGCTGACCCACGTGCCCCGCACCAAGCGAGGGGTGATCTCCTACGCCGCGCGCGACATCGGTGAACGCCTGGACGCGAAGGCACTCGTCGCCTTCACCCAGTCCGGCGACACCGTGCGCCGGCTGGCCCGGCTGCACACGCCGCTGCCGGTGCTGGCGTTCACCGCGCTGCCCGAGGTGCGCAGCCAGTTGGCGCTGACCTGGGGCACCGAGACGTTCATCGTCCCGCACATCGACACCACCGACGGAATGATCCGCCAGGTCGACCAGTCGATGCTCAACCTCGGCCGCTACAAGCGGGGCGACCTGGTGGTCATCGTCGCGGGTGCGCCGCCCGGCACAGTAGGCTCCACGAATCTGATCCACGTCCACCGCATCGGGGAGGACGACGTCTAGCCGCCGAGGGAGTGTCTGTGTCGCCACATGCCGACTTCGAGGAGCTGCTGGCGATACTCCACCTGGACCGGCTTGATGACGACACCTTCGTCGGCGTCCACCCGAGCAAGAACCCGGTCCGAACCTTCGGTGGGCAGATGATGGCGCAGGCGTTCGTGGCCGCCAGCCGCAGCCTGAACCATCCCACGCCCCCGAGCGCGCTGTCGGTGCACTTCATCGCTGGTGGTGATCCCGAGCAGGATCTGGAGTTCCGGGTGGTGAGGTTGCGCGACGAGCGGCGTTTCGCAAACCGCCGCGTCGACGTGATGCAGAAGGGCGAGCTGCTGACCACCGCGATGGTGTCCTACCTGGCCGGCGGAAAGGGTCTCGAACACGGCGTGGAGCCGCCGCCACCGACCGACCCGCTGTCGGTGCCGCCCATCGACGATCTGTTGCGCGGTTACGAGCAGGTGGTTCCGCATTTCGCCAACGCGTTGCGTCCCATCGAATGGCGGTACACCAACGACCCCGCCTGGATCATGCGGGACAAGGGTGACAAGCTCACCCACAACCGGGTGTGGATGAAGGCCCAGGGGGTACTGCCCGACGACCCCGTGCTGCACGCCGCGGCGATGGTGTACTCGTCCGACACCACGGTGCTCGACTCGATCATCACCACCCACGGATTGTCGTGGGGACACGACCGGATCTTCGCGGTCACCACCAACCATTCGGTGTGGTTTCACCGGCCGGTGCGGTTCGACGACTGGGTGCTGTACTCGACGACCTCCCCGGTGGCCGCGGAGTCCCGGGGGCTGGGCAGCGGCCACTTCTTCGACCGATCGGGTCAGCCGCTGGCCACGGTCGTGCAGGAGGGCATCGTCAAGTACTTCCCCGGGCGGGCTACGGCGTCGGAGTGACGGTGACGGAGAAGGACTCCTCGACCCGCTCGGTGAACTCGTCGGCACACCGCTGCACGGCCTCCTGGTCGGACCCGGCCCGCTGCAGGCAGTCGATGTAGTCGCCGCCACCGAGGTCGTTGAACAGCGCGACCCCCAACGTCGCATAGACCACGACCAGGACGAGCCCGGCGACGATCGACACGGCGCCCAGCACGATGCCGGCCAGGGCGACGCCGCCGTTGGTGGCCTCACCTCGCTTGACCCGGCCCCGGGCGACGAAGCCGAGCACGATCGCAGCGATGCCGAGCAGCACGCCGCCGGCGACCGTCCAGCACAGCAGCAGACCGACGATGGCCAGCACCAGCGCCGCGGTGCCCAGACCGTTCTTCGGGGCCGCCGGCGTCGGCGGGTACCCGCCGTATCCGCCATAGCCGCCGTACCCGCCGTAGGGCTGCGGCGGATAGCCGCCGGGGTAGCTGCCGGGCGGAGGAGGCGGCGGTTCGCTCATGCCGGTGAGATTACCGTCACAGGGACATCCCGGGGCAGATGATGAGTGGCAACGACGACCGTGCGGCCGGCGTCGAACATCGCCCCCGGCGTGAGGATGTCGGTCAGCATCCGGTCGGCGTCGGCCGCGTCGAGGTGCTCGGTCGGTTCGTCGAGAAGGATCGTCGGGGCGGTGGACACCAGCGCTCGGGCAAGCAGCAACCGCCGGCGCTGCCCGGCCGAGACCGCGGCGGCGCCGCCGACGAGTACCGTCGACAGCCCCTGAGGCAACCCGTCGAGCCACGCACTCAAACCGACGCGCCGCAACGCATCCCGCAGCTCATCGTCGGTCGCGTCCCCGCGTGCCACGAGCAGGTTGTCGCGCACCGTGGTGGAGAACAGGTGGGCATCTTCGGCGAAGAACACCCCCGGTGTCTGCATCAGCAGGGTGGTCTTGCCGCTGCCGCTCGGCCCGACCACCGCGAGGCGCTCGCCGGGCTCCAGGCGCAACGGGGCGACGACGGGCCTGCTGCGGTCGCCGTCTGCGGGTTCGGTGAGAGCGAGCAGACGCCGGGCGGCGATGCGCCCCCGGGTCAACGCCACGGCGGCGCCCGGCAACGCTGCGGTCGCCTCGAACGCCGCCAACGGCACCAGCATCAGGATCGCGAGGGTGGTGGGCGCGACGGTGCCCGCCAATGAGATTCCGGCGAACAGAGCCCCCAGCACGCTGACCCCGACGGCGGCGGTCGGTGCGGCCGCGGCGACGGCCGCCGGTGCCGCGGCCCGGTCGACCGCCCGGCCCCAGCGGCGCTGTTCGGCGCCCGCCTCGGCGATCACGTCGGCGAGTCGGCCGCTGACCCGCAGTTCGGGGGCGTGTTCGAGGGCCAGCATCACCGCGTTGTCGCGCTGTGAATGATGTTCGGTGGCAACGCTTTCCGCAGCTGAAGCGGCGCGGGCGGCCAGTGCCGGCGCCACCGCGCCGGCGATGAGGAGGCAGACCGTCAGCACCGCTGCCGTCGCCGGCGAGATGACGGCGATCACCGCGACGGCGGCCGCCCCCAGAACGGTGGCGACGCCGATCGGGACGACAGCCCGCACCACGACGTCGGACATCTCGTCCACCCCCGCACCGACGCGGGACACCAGATCGCCGCTGCTGCGCCGCATCACGACGTTCTCCGAGCCGTCGGCGAGCCTGGTGAACAACCGTGCCCGGGCGGTGCCTGCCGCCCGCAGCGCGGTGTCGTGTGAGGCCAGCCGCTCGCAGTACCCCAGCACGCCGCGCGAGATGCCCAGGGCCCTCACGGTGACCGCGGCGACGGTCAGGTGCAGCACCGGCGGCATCTCCCAGGCCCGGGTGATCAGCCACGCCGACACCGCGGTCAACGCCAGCGCGCTGCCGAGTGACAAGGCCCCCAGCAGCACGGCCAGCGCGATTCGTGGCGCCCGCGGGGCCAGCAGAGGCCACGCCTGGACGAGGGGGTCAGGACCGGACACGGTCACCGCCCATGTCCACCACCACATCGCCGATCGCCAGGACGGAGGCGCGATGTCCCACCACGATCACCGTGGCCCCGCCGGCGGCGCGACGCGCGATCGCCTCCAGCACCCGCGCTTCGGTGGGTCCGTCGAGGTGGGCGGTGGGTTCGTCGAACAGAACCAGCGGCGCCCCGGATCCGAGTACCCGGGCCAGTCCGAGTCGCTGCCGCTGCCCGAGCGACAGCCCGACCCCGCCGCGCCCCACCACGGTGTCGAGACCGGCGGGCAGCGTGGCGAGCACCTCGTCCAAACAAGCGTCCCGGCAAGCGGCTTCGAGATCATTCAGCGGGCCGAACAGCTCCAGGTTCTGCCGCACGGTGCCCGGGATCAGCACGGGTCTCTGCGCCAGCCATCCCACCTGCGACCACCACTGCCGCGTATCCAGGTCACCCACGTCGAGGCCGTTGATCTGGATCCGCCCGGCCGTCGGGCGGTCCAGGCCGAGGATCGCCTGTAGCAGCGTGGATTTGCCGATGCCGTTCGGACCGGTCAGTACCGTCACGCGGCCGGGCTGTGCCGTCATCGCCGGGACGTCGACCTCGACGGTGACCGCAGCACCCGGCACCGGCGCGTCTCCGGCAGGCGGCTGCCGGGCGGCGTCGATGAACCGGAACGCCGCCTGCACCGCCGTCTTGCCGTCCTGGGAGGCGTGGAATGCGGCTCCGACCCGGCGCAGCGGCCAGAACACCTCCGGGGCGAGCAGCAGCGCGGTCAGCCCGGCGGTCAAGGTCATCTCACCGAACACCAACCGCATGCCGACCCCGACCGCGACCAGCGCCACCCCGAGCGTGGCCAGCAATTCCAGCACCAGCGCGGACAAGAACGCGATGCGCATCGTGGCCATCGCCGAACGGCGGTGCGCGGCACCCAGTTCGGCGATCCGCTCCGCGGCCCCTTCTGCTCTGCCCAGCGCCCGCAGGGTGGGCAGGCCCGCCACCAGGTCCAGTAGCCGAGACTGCAACGTCGACATCGCCGTCAGCGCCGCTGCCGACCGGTCCGCCGTGGCCAGACCGACTAGGATCATGAACACCGGAATGAGCGGCAGCGCGATCAGCACGATCACGGCGGATTTCCAGTCGTAGAGCGCGATGACCACCGCGGTGGCCGGGGTCAGCACCGCGGCCAGGAACAGCGAGGGCAGGTAGGCGATGAAGTACGCCCGCAACCCGTCGAGTCCCCGGGTGATCACCACCGCGGCGTCGTCGCGGTGGGTGGCGAGCTCGCGCGGCGGCAGCGAGGTGGCCGCCGTCAACACCTGTTCGCTCAGGTCGGCGATGACGGCGCTGGCCCCGTGCTGGGCGAGCCGGCCCTGCTGCCACTGCACCAGGGTGCGAGCCGTCCACAGCGCCGCCAGGGTCGTGATCTGGGCGGCGAGCGCGTCGACGCTGCGGGAGGCCGGGTCGGTGATCACCCGGGCGACCACATCGGCAAGGACGACCGCCGAGGCGATCGTGCACGCCGCGATGAGCACGCCGCAGACCGTGGTGACGGCCAGGAATCGGCGCGTCGCCGTCGAGGCTCGCCACAGTCGCGGGTCGATCGGGGCGCGGGTGGGATCGGTCAGGACGGCCGCCTCGACAGTCCGATGGATTCCGGAATGGCCTCGGCGGTGACGCGTTTGCGGAACACCCAGTAAGACCAGGCCTGGTAACCCAGCACCAGCGGCAGCAGGGTCAGCGACGCCCACGACATGATCTTGAGCGTGTACGGCGTCGAGGACCCGTTGTAGATCGTCACGTTCCAGTCCGGGTTCAGTGTCGACGGCAGCAGATTGGGATACATCGAGCCGAAGATGAGCACTGCCACCGCGGCGATCACGATCACCATGGACACGAATGCGAGCCCCTCACGGCGCTGTCCCCACATCAGGGCCACCGCGGTCAGCAACGCGAGCACCGCGACAGCGAGCGCCCACCAGGTCCAGGTGCGGCCGTAGGCCAGCTGGGTCCACAAGCCGAAGCCGCCGGCGAGCACGATCGTCGGCACCGACATGATGCGGCCCACGCGGAAGGCGTCCTCGCGCAGGGCGCCCGCGGTGCGCAGCGCGAGGTAGACCGAGCCGTAGAACACGAACAGCGTCGCCGTCGCAAATCCGCCCAGCAAGGTGTACGGGCTGAGCACGTCACCGATGCCGGCATGGGCCTGGCCGTCGGCGTCGATCGGCAAGCCGCGCAACAGAATCGCGAATGCGACACCCCACAGGAACGCGGGTAGCCATGAGCCGAGCGCGATCCCGACGTCGGCCCAGCGCCGCCACTGCGGATCGTTGATCTTGCCGCGCCATTCGATGCCGACGATCCGCAGGATCATGCCGAACAGGATCGCCAGCAGTGGCAGGTACAGCGCCGAGAACAGCGTCGCGTACCAGTTGGGGAACGCGGCGAACATCGCTGCGCCCGCGGTGATCAGCCACACCTCGTTGGCGTCCCAGACCGGGCCGATGGTGTTGAGGACCGCGCGGCGCCGGTTGTCGGGATCGCCGGGCCCCATGGTGCCCATCGGGGCCATCAGCATGCCGACGCCGAAGTCGAAACCCTCGAGCACCAGAAAGCCGAGGAACAGCACGGCGATCAGGACAAACCACAGTTCCTGGAGTCCCATGACAATCTCCTAGTAGGCGAACGACAGGGGTGCGACGTCGTTCTCGTCGGGCGGTGCCGGAGGCGCCGGTTCGGAGTCGTGTTCCTGCGGGCCTTCGGTCACGTATCGCCGCAACAGGTAGAACCACACCACCGCCAGCGCGCCGTACAGCAGCGTGAACACCGCCAGCGAGAACATCACGGTGCCTGCCGCGTGGTTGGACACGCCCTCCTGCACGGTCATCCGGACCATCGGGTCACCCGTGGGATTGGGGACCACCACCCAGGGCTGCCGGCCCATCTCCGTGAAGATCCAGCCGGCCGAGCTGGCCAGGAACGGCGTTGGAAGGGTCAGCAGTCCGAAGGTTCCGTACCAGCGCTGGTCGGGGATCCGTCCCCGGCGGGTCAGCCAAAGGCTCACCAGCGCGAACGCCACCGGCACCAGCAGCAATCCGATCATCGCGCGGAATGACCAGTAGGTCACGAACAGGTTGGGGCGGTAGTTGCCGGGACCGAACTTCTGCTCGGCCGCGCGTTGCAGATCCTCGACGCCCTGCAGCGTCACACCGGAGAACTTGCCCTCGGCCAGGAAGGGCAGCACATAGGGAACCTCGATGAGGTGGATGACGCTGTCGCAGTTGTTGTGCGTCCCCACGGTCAGGATCGAGAAGTCGGGGTCGGTTGCGGTGTAGCACAAGGATTCCGCCGACGCCATCTTCATCGGCTGCTGGTCGAACATGAGCTTGCCCTGGATGTCGCCGGTGAAGAACAAGCCCGCGGCGGCGATCAGTGCGACCAGACTGCCCAGGATCGTGGCGGGGCGGTACATGGTCCTGGCTTCGACGTCTTCACCGCCGCGCCGCTGTGCGCGCACCATCAGCCACGCGCAGATGCCGGCGACGAACGCCCCGGCGGTCAGCAGTGCCGCGGTGATGGCGTGCAGCGAGGCCCAGATGGCGGTGTTGTTGGTCAGCAACGCCACGAAATCGACGAGTTCGGCCCGCCCGGTCTCCGGGTTGTAGCGCGCGCCGACCGGATGCTGCATGAAGGAGTTCGCCGCGATGATGAAGTAGGCCGAGGCGTTGACGCCGAACGCGACGATCCAGATGCAGGCCAGATGGACCAGGCGCGGCAACCGGTTCCAGCCGAAGATCCACAGGCCGATGAACGTGGACTCGAAGAAGAACGCGATCAGGCCTTCGAAGGCGAGTGGGGCGCCGAAGATGTCACCGACGAAGCGGGAGTACTCGCTCCAGTTCATCCCGAACTGGAACTCCTGCACGATGCCGGTCGCCACACCTATCGCGAAGTTGATCAGGAACAGCTTGCCGAAGAAGCGCGTCAGCCGGTACCAGGCGGTGTTGCCCGTGACGTGCCAAACCGTCTGCATGACGGCGATCAGCGGCGCCAGCCCGATGGTCAGCGGGACGAAGATGAAGTGATAGACGGTGGTGATTCCGAACTGCCACCGCGACACATCCAATGCGTCCATGCGCCACTCCCAGGCTCTACAAGTCCGATTTACGACAAAGTGTAGTAGAGGTCGGGCGTCGCATGGCTAGGACTTTCGTCTCATTCCGGCGCGGACGTGACGACCGGATCTCTGGTCGGCGCGAGGTTCTTACTGGCCGAGCGGATGCCGAAGGCCGACACCACCTCGAACACGCCGAGCACGATCAGCCAGATGCCGACGACCATCGTCAACGTGGCCAACGAGTCGAAGGGCGAGGCGAGCATGATCACGCCGGCGATGAGGCTGACCACGCCGATGAAGATCTCCCACCCTCGACCGGGCAGAGTCGGGTCACTGATGGCCGACACCGCGGTGGCCACCCCGCGGAAGATGAACCCGATACCGATCCAGATGGCCAGCAGCAGGATTGATTCCTGCAGGCTGCGGAAGCACAGCACCGCCAGGATCAGGGCGGCCGCGCCGCTGAGGAACAGCAGTACCCGTCCGCCGGCGGACACGTGAAGGCTGAACGCGAAGACCACCTGCGAGACGCCTGCGATCAACAGATAGGCGCCGAAGAAGATCGCGGCCACCACCACGGTGATGGCCGGCCAGACGAGCACCATGACGCCCAGCGCGACGGCGAGAAGGCCGGACACCAGCGCCGACTTCCACAGGTGCTGCAACATGCTTGGGGGAGCAGCGGTTTCCATGCGCGCAGTGTGACACACGGGCGACATGCCTACCCTGTTTTCGCAGTACGGCTGTGATGTCTCCATCGTGTCGTTAATGTCCTGTTACCGGCGCTGCGCGCCGGATCATCGGTCGTTAACGTTCCTGGCTGGGAATGCCTGGTTCTGAGGGGACTCAGGCGGAAACGCGGACGACCCGAAGAAGAAAGTAGAGGCAAACCTGTGTTGGGTGGAATCCAAGACCGCCGGACCAAGATCTGGCGCATCGCGGCCATCTTCGCTGCGACCGGCGCCCTGGCCCTGTCGGGCTGTTCGAGCAGCTCGGAGGAACCTAGCGACGAGGGATCCCCGACCGCGGCCGCGCCCGCGGAGAAGGTCGAGGCGATCGCGAACACCGTGCCGGAGGCCATCAAGTCGACCGGGAAACTCGTCGTCGGCGTGAACATCCCGTACGCGCCGAACGAGTTCAAGGACGAGAGCGGCAAGATCGTCGGCTTCGACGTCGACCTGATGAACGCCATCGCCGGCACCCTGGGTCTCACCCCGGACTACCGGGAGGCCGACTTCGCCAAGATCATCCCGTCGATCCAGGGCGGCACCTTCAACGTCGGCATGTCGTCGTTCACCGACAGCAAGGAGCGCGAGCAGCAGGTCGACTTCGTCACCTACTTCTCGGCCGGCACGCTGTGGGCGCAACCCGCCGGAGGCGACATCGACCCGGAGAACGCGTGCGGCAAGAAGGTCGCGGTGCAGGCGACGACGGTCCAGGAGACCGAAGAGCTGCCCGCGCGCAGCAAGAAGTGCACCGACGAGGGCAAGCCCGCGATCGAGGTCATCCCGTTCGACAGCCAGGACGCCGCCACGAACGCGGTGGTGCTCGGCCAGGCGGACGCCATGTCGGCCGATTCCCCGGTGACGCTCTACGCGATCAAGCAGACCAACGGCAAGCTCGAACAGGCCGGCGAGACCTTCGACTCGGCGCCCTACGGGTGGCCGGTCGCGAAGGGTTCCCCGTTGGCGCAGTCGCTGCTGCAGGCGCTCGAGCATCTGATCGAGAACGGAAAGTACAAGGAGATCGCCGCCAACTGGGGGCTCGAAGAGGGCATGATCGACAAGCCGGTGATCAACGGCGCGGTCTCCTAGGAGACGTTGACAGCGATGAGTGATGCCGGCACGCCGCCACAGTCGATCGACGCCGTCCCGCTGCGCCATCCGTGGCGGTGGCTGGCGGCGGCCGTCATCCTCGTCATGGTCGGGCTGTTCCTGTACGGGGCGGCGACCAACCCGGCCTACGGCTGGTCGACGTTCAGGGAGTACTTCTTCCACGAACGCATCCTGCTCGGCGTCTTCAACACGCTGCAGCTGACCATCTACTCGATGATCATCGGCATCGTGCTGGGTGTCGTTCTCACCGTGATGCGACTGTCTGACAACCCGGTGCTCAGTTCCGTGGCGTGGGTCTTTCTCTGGATTTTCCGCGGCACGCCGATCTACGTGCAGCTGGCGTTCTGGGGCCTGTTCCCCACGATCTACCGGAACATTCAGCTCGGCGTACCGTTCGGCCCGTCGTTCTTCCACATTGAGCTACAAGACCTTTCGATTCCGTTTGTGCTCGCGGTGATCGGACTGGGCCTCAACGAAGCCGCCTATATGGCCGAGATCGTGCGTGCCGGGATCATGTCGGTCCCCGAAGGTCAGATGGAAGCGTCGACGGCGCTGGGCATGTCGTGGGGCAAGGCCATGCGCCGAACCGTCCTGCCGCAGGCGATGCGCGTGATCATCCCGCCGACCGGCAACGAGCTGATCAGCCTGTTGAAAACGACGTCACTGGTCACCGCCGTGCCCTACGCCTTCGACCTGTACAGCATCGCCACCCGCGAGATCGCCGCCCGGATCTTCGAGCCGGTGCCGCTGCTCCTGGTCGCCGCTGCGTGGTACCTGGTGATTACGAGCATCCTGATGGTGGGCCAGTTCTACCTGGAGCGGTACTTCTCCAGGGGAGCCTCGCGCAAGCTGACCACAAAACAGCTTGAGGCTCTCGCGTTGGCACAACTGCCTCCGGTGAAATAGAGGACGGGTATGACGGCAGATGCAATCAGTGCGACGCCGATGGTCAAGGCGGAGTTGGTGTGCAAGGACTTCGGTGCGCTCAAGGTGCTCAAGGGCATCACACTGGATGTGCACAAGGGGCAGGTGCTTGTCCTGGTCGGCCCCTCCGGATCCGGTAAGTCAACGTTCCTGCGGTGCATCAATCACCTCGAGACCGTCAGCGCCGGCCGACTCTACGTTGACGGATCGCTGGTCGGCTACAACGAGCGCGGCGGCAAACTGCACGAGATGAAGCCTCGCGACGTGGCGCGGCAGCGCCGCGACGTGGGCATGGTGTTCCAGCATTTCAACCTCTTCCCGCACCGGACCGCGCTGGGCAACGTCGTCGAGGCGCCCATCCAGGTCAAGGGGGTCGGGAAAAAGGAGGCCACCGAGCGGGGCCGGGAACTGCTGGCGCAGGTCGGTCTGGCCGACAAGGCCGAAGCGTATCCGGCGCAGCTTTCGGGCGGTCAGCAGCAGCGCGTGGCGATCGCCAGGGCGCTGGCGATGAATCCGAAGCTGATGCTGTTCGACGAACCGACCTCGGCGCTGGATCCCGAACTGGTCGGTGAGGTGCTGGGCGTCATGAAGAAGCTGGCGTCCGAAGGCATGACGATGATCGTGGTGACCCACGAGATGGGCTTCGCCCGCGAGGTCGCCGACCAACTGGTGTTCATGGACGGCGGTGTGGTGGTGGAGCGCGGAGATCCGCGTGAGGTGATGGCCAACCCTCAACACGAACGGACGAAGGCGTTTCTCTCCAAAGTGATGTGACGCCCGATCCGGCCACGCCGCTGTGGCGGGCCGCCCAGGTGTTCCGGCTGCTCAGCTGCGTGTACGCGTTGGGCTTCCAGCTCGCGGTCAACGACGATCTCGAACATCCCGCGGCCGGCTGGGTGCTGTTCGTACTGCTGATCACCTGGAGTGCGGCCTGCGCGGTCGCCTATCTTCGTGGTTTCGGGCGGCGCCGCGCCTGGGTGCTGGCCGAGATCGCTGTCGTTGTCGCCCTGATGCTGTCCACGGAGCTGATCGCCTCCGATCAATGGGTACTGGACAACCAGTCGTGGCCGACCACGTTGTGGGCCACCAACGCCACGATCTCGGCGGCCATCCTGTCCGGACCGGTCGCCGGAATGATCGCAGGGGTGGCGGTGGTCGCGGCCAGCGCCGCGCTGAAGGGGTACGTCAGCATCGACGTCGGCCGCAACGCCACCATCGTGATCGAGTTGGCGGTCGGACTCGCGGTCGGTCTGGCCGCCCAGACGGCCCGCCGTGCGCACGCCGAACTGGAACGGGCCGCCCGGTTGTCGGCGTCGTTGCAGGAGAGGGAACGACTGTCCAGGCAGGTTCACGACGGGGCGATCCAGGTGCTGGCGTTGGTGGCCCGCCGCGGGCGTGAGATCGGGGGAGACACCGCCGCACTGGCCGAGCTGGCCGGCGAGCAGGAGCGGGCGTTGCGCCGGCTGGTCAGCACCGCCGAGCCCGCATCGCGCGACAGCCCGGCGTCCGACCTCGCCGCGATGCTGCGGCGCTGGGCATCGGATCGGGTGTCGGTCAGCGTGCCCGCCGATCCCGTGTTGCTCGACGCCGCCGTCGCCGACGAGTTGTGCGCCGCGATCGGCAACGCGCTCGACAACGTGGACCAGCATGCTGGAGCCGGGGCGCACGCGTATGTTCTTGTCGAGGACCTGGGCGACACGGTGACCGTCAGCGTCCGCGACGACGGCGTGGGCATACCGGAAGGGCGGCTGGCCGAAGCGGTCGCCGAAGGTCGTATGGGTGTCGCGAATTCAATTGTGGGAAGGATGAATTCGTTGGGCGGTCAGGCTGTGCTGAACACCGGCCCGGGGTTGGGTGTGGAGTGGGAGCTGACTGTGCCGCGTACCCCGGACGCATCGCGATGACCGGTCAGCCCATCTCGGTGATGGTGGTCGACGACCACCCGATCTGGCGTGACGCGGTGGCACGGGACCTGGCTGACGAGGGTTTCGACGTGGTGGCCACGGCGGACGGCGTGGCCTCGGCGAAGCGCCGCGCCGCAGTGGTGAAACCCGCTGTGGTGCTGATGGACATGCGGCTGGGTGACGGGGACGGCGCCCAGGCGACCGCCGAGGTCCTCGCGGTGTCCCCGGCGTCCCGGGTGCTGGTGTTGTCCGCCTCCGATGAGCGCGACGACGTGCTGGAAGCCGTCAAGGCGGGCGCGACGGGATACCTGGTCAAAAGCGCTTCCAAGCAGGTGCTGACCGACGCGGTGCGCGCCACCGCGTCGGGTCGGGCAGTGTTCACCCCCGGCCTGGCGGGTCTGGTGTTGGGGGAGTTTCGGCGCATCGAGCGCGACACCCCGGCCGGGCCCACGTTGACCGAGCGCGAGATCGAGATTCTGCGCCATGTCGCCAAGGGGCTCACGGCCAAGCAGATCGCGTCGCGACTGTCCCTGAGTCATCGCACAGTCGAGAACCACGTCCAGGCCACGTTCCGCAAACTGCAGGTCGGCAACCGCGTCGAGCTGGCCCGCTACGCGATGGAGCACGGTCTGGACGAGTAGTTGTACTCATCCGCCGGGGCGTGCCCGTTGTGACGATGGCGGTATGACGCAACCGCACACCGCCGTCATCACCCGGCTCTCCGCGGACTTCGCCGCGATCTCACGGCAATTGGCCAGGGTCTCTGCCGATCTGGCCGAACTGGACCGGATCCTGGCCGACCGCCCGGTACCTGTGCCACCGTCAGCGGCCCCGGCCCCGGCCCCGCCGCCGTACTGGCCGCAGTATGCCCCGGCGCCGCAGCGACCTTGGCCACCGCCGGTGCCTCCCGCTGGACCCGCCGCGCCCAGAAAGCCCATGGAACGTTCGGAGGGCTGGATCGGCAAGCTGCTGGCTGTCGCCGGGGTGGCGGTCACGCTGATCGGTGTCGTGCTGCTGCTGGTGCTTGCCGCCCAGGCCGGAATCCTGCGCCCCGAGTTCCGGGTCGGCGCCGGTGCCGTCCTGGCCGCGGGCCTGGTTGCGGCGGGATGGTGGCAGGACAGCCGGCCCGGGGGACGGGTGGGCGCGATCGCCCTGGTTGCCACCGGGGTGGCTGCGGCCTACATCGACGTCATCGCTGTCACGGCGATCTATGACTGGATGCCTGCAGCCATCGGGCTGATCGTTGCATCCGCGGTCGCGGCCGGCGGTCTCGCCGTGGCGCGGCGCTGGGATTCCCAGCACCTGGGCCTGCTCGTGCTGGCGCCGCTGATCGGACTGGCCCCGATCGTGACCGACGGAATCTCGCTGCTGCTGGTCGGATTCATGCTGACGCTGGCGGCGGTGTCGTTGCCCGTCCAGCTGGGCAGGGACTGGCTGTGGCTGCACGCCGCACGCATCGCCGCCGCGGTGCTGCCGCTGCTGGCGGCCCTGGCGGCCCGGCACATCGCCGGCCGGCATGATCTCTGGCTCGCCGGCGCGTGCGGAATCGCCGCCGCGATCGCGCTGACCGCGGCGCTGATCCTGTTGCCCGGCACCAGGAATCGCGCCGCGCTGGCGCTGCTGACCGCGGCCGGTCTGCTGCCCGTGCTCTGCGTGGGGTTGGCGGTGGACCGCATCGTCGCGGCATTGATGGCCGCGGCACTGGCCGCGGCGCTGCTGGCCGTCGTGCTCGTCGCCGACCGTTTGCCCGGGGTGTCGGGTGTGGTGCGGCAGGTGTTCGCGGCGACGTCGGCGATCGCCGCGCTGATCGCCGTGACCGCCGCGTTCGACGGCCGCGTCGCCGGGCCCGTGCTGCTGGCGATGGCGGTGGTGGCGGTGGCCGCACGGCGCGACACCGTCGCCCGCTGGGCGGCGATCGGCTTCGCGACCATCGGCGCCTGCGCGCACCTGAGCTATTCGCCGCCGGACATGTTGCTCGAGGCCACCCGGATCAGCACCGGCACCGGCGTCTCCACCCTGGTGTCCAGCCTCCTGCTGGCGGCTGCCGCGGTCGCGATCGTCTGGGCCTGGGATCCCACCGAGAGCGCATTGTGGCTGGGGGCCGCAGCGGTGGTCATCTACGCGGTCACGTCGTTCACGGTGACCGCCGGGGTGCTGATCTCCGACGGGGACGGGGGTTTCTTCGCCGGGCATATGGCCGCAACCATCTGCTGGATCGCGATGGCGGCGGCAGCGTTCGGCCTTGCCGCCCGCCTGCCGCGGGAGGCCCGGTCGGTCCCGATCAGCGGGGGATTGGGCCTGGTTGCCGCGGCCATGGCCAAGCTCTTCCTGTTCGACCTGGGCACGTTGGACGGGATGTTCCGGGTGGGGGTGTTCATCGCCGCCGGGCTCACCCTGCTCGGGATGGGCGCCGGGTACGCACGGTTGCTGGACAGGCAGGACAAGGAGGCTGTGACGAGGAACACCCGCTAAACTGGACTCAGTCTAAAAAAGGAGTGGTTGTCATGAGCATGAGCATCACGAAGAACGCACGCAGGACCGAAGCCGAGGTCGTCAATGTCCAGGCCTCTCCGGAGCTCGGCGCCGCACTTCAGCAGGTGTTGGTCGATCTGATCGAACTCCATCTGCAGGGTAAGCAGGCGCACTGGAACGTCGTCGGCACCAACTTCCGCGATCTGCACCTGCAGCTCGACGAGGTCGTCGACTTCGCGCGGGTGGCCAGCGACACCGTCGCCGAGCGGATGCGCGCCTTGGACGCGGTGCCCGACGGCAGGTCGGACACCGTCGCGGCGACGACGTCGCTGCCGGAGTTTCCCGCCTACGAGCACAGCACCGGTGACGTCGTCGACTTGATCACCGTCCGTGTCTACGCGGTGGTGGACACCCTCAGGTCGGTGCACGACACCGTCGACGCCGAGGATCCGAGCGCCGCCGACATCCTGCACCAGCTGATCGACGGGCTGGAGAAGCTGGCCTGGCTGGTCAAGTCGGAGAACCGGAAGGTGTGACACCCTCCGCGGAGCGGGGAAGTCGGCCACCCTCCGCCGAGCGGGCGCATCTGCCAGAGTCGGCCCGATGCCCCACCAGGTACCAGGTGTGCATCGGGCCTTTGCCCTTGATGTCGACGACGCCGCGTTCCTCGAGGACGAACTCGTGGCGTAGTCGCTCCTGCACCGTGTCCGGCACCTGAATTCGGCCTTCGACGTCGGTGGTCTCCATCCGCGACGCGACGTTGACCGCGTCACCCCAGACGTCGTAGAAGAACTTCTTCGCCCCGACGACGCCGGCGACCACCGGTCCGCTGGCCATGCCGATCCGCAGCGGGACGTCGCGTCCCTGCGGGTCCTTCAGGTCGGCGACCGCGTCGGCCATGTCCAGGGCGAGGTCGGCCAGCGCCTGAAGGTGGTCCGGCCGGGGAGTGGGCACCCCGGCCACCACCATGTACGAGTCGCCGCTGGTCTTGACCTTCTCCAGGCCGTGCCGGTCGACGAGCGCGTCCAGGTCGGTGTACAGCCGGTCCAGGAAACGCACCAGGTCGGCCGGCGCGGTCTCGCTGGCACGCGCGGTGTAGCCGGCGATGTCGGCGAACAGGATCGACGCGTCGTCGTACCCGTCGGCGATGACCGTGCGCGTGGGTTCCTTGAGCCGCTCGGCGATGGTCTCGGGAAGAATGTTGGCCAGCAGCTGTTCTGAGCGGTCGTACTCGGCCTCCATGGCGGCCTCGGCCCGCTCGATCTCGCGCAGGGTGTACCAGATCGTGGCCACGATCATCACCGCCGACCCCACCACCGAGCTGACGAAGCCGACGGTCAGCGTCCAGGACGGCCCGAGCCCCCGGTCGTGGGGCACGGTCAGTTCCAGCGCGATCGTCAGGGCCACACCGACCGCGGCGATGGCCGAGGCCAGCGCGATCCGCTCGATGCCGAGGATCAGCACCACCAGCGAGGACGCGACCAGGAAGTAGAACTGCAGTCCCGAGCCGGTACCGACGGTGTAGCAGAAGAAGCCGACCGAGGTGTAGGCGAAGACCACGAACGTCAGCGGGGCTACGAGTGGCCCGAGCGGACACAGCCGTGGGATCGCCAAAAACACTACGCCGCAACAGATGTTGATCGCGCCCACCCACCACAGCGCGCCGCCGAGGATCAACTGGAAGATTCCGAAACTGATCGACACGGCCGCGGCGATCCAGCTGGCGATCACCAGCACGCGCAGCCGCCGGGCCACACGGTCGTCGCGGTGCCGGCTCGGTGACCAGGGACGGCGGCCCAGCGTAACCTCGGGCACACAGACCGGCCGTAGGTTCCGCACCCGCAAAGGTTATCGCCGCGACGCCTGTCGACCTGGCGGAATAGGCGGATCGTCAGAGGCGCGAGTGCGCCGACCAGGTGGTGCCCTCGGTGAGATTCGAACTCACACTGTACGGGTTTTGAATCCGTTTCCTCTGCCAGTTGGGATACGAGGGCGCGCGGCCTACCACCATAGAGGATGGCCCCGCGCTCGCTCATCCCGCCTGCGCCGTTCACAATGTTGTCCATGTCTTCTGCTCCCGCGTCGCCGTCCGACTCCGTCGTCACGCCGCGCCGAGTCCTCGTGGCCGAGGACGAGGCCCTCATCCGGCTCGACCTGGCGGAAATGCTGCGCGAGGAGGGCTACGAGATCGTCGGTGAGGCCGGCGACGGTCAAGAGGCCGTCGAGCTGGCCGAGGCGCTGCGCCCGGATCTGGTGATCATGGACGTCAAGATGCCGCGCCGCGACGGTATCGACGCCGCCTCGGAGATCGCCAGCAAGCGCATCGCCCCGATCGTGATCCTGACCGCGTTCAGCCAGCGTGAACTCGTCGAACGCGCCCGCGACGCCGGGGCGATGGCCTACCTGGTCAAGCCGTTCAGCGTCACCGACCTCATCCCGGCGATCGAGGTCGCGGTCAGCCGCTTCAGCGAGATGGCCGAGCTGGAGAAGGAAGTCGCCAACCTCTCCGACCGGCTGGAGACCCGCAAGCTCGTCGAGCGGGCAAAGGGTTTGCTGCAGACGAAGCAGGGGATGACCGAGCCTGAGGCGTTCAAGTGGATCCAGCGCGCGGCGATGGACCGTCGTACCACGATGAAGCGGGTGGCCGAGGTGGTCGTCGAGACGCTGGACCCGCCCACCGACACGCCGTCGTAACCGGCGAAAATCCGGCGCGGCGCGGCCGCGCCGTTAACTCTGCGTTTCCACGCCGCGTCTTTTGACCGGTCACGCCGAATTATCCGCGCGACGCGTTTTCCAACAGCACGCACCGCGGGCATGCGTTGGTTATGGTCGTCGGCGAAGCATCGCCGCCGTGTCGTTTCGGTTTCTGGACGGTCCGGCCGACGGCGTCGAGCAGAACACTGAACCGGAGGTGATACGTGCGCGGTCGCGTGGCACGCAAGGCATTTGCTGTCGGAAGCGCGGGTCTGGTTGTGCTGGCCTTGGCCGGCTGCAGTCAGGGCACGCCCGAAGAAGAGGCGTCGCAGACGAACCTCAAGATCGTGGAAAAGGTGCAGATCGACGAGAACGGCGCCGAGGTCGCCGCGTCGCAGGGTGCTACGCCTGCCGACCCGGCCGGCGACGGAAACGCCACCTGCCCGCCGGTGTCCATCGCGATGGCCGGAGCGCTCAACGGCCCCGACGCCGCACTGGGCATCAACATCAAAAACGGTGTGCAGTTGGCGGTCGACAAGCACAACGCCGCCAACCCGGGCTGTCAGGTACAGCTCATCCCGTTCGACACCGAGGGAGATCCGCAGAAGGCCACCGGCATCGCCCCGCAGATCGTCAACGATCAGTACACGATCGGTCTGGTGGGACCGGCTTTCTCCGGTGAGACCAAGGCCACCGGCGGCGTCTTCGACCAGGCCGGTCTGGTCGCCGTCACGGCGTCGGCGACCAACGTCGACCTGTCCAAGAACGGCTGGAAGACGTTCTTCCGCGGGTTGGCCAACGACGGCGTGCAGGGCCCGTCGGTCGCCAACTACCTGAAGAACTCCCTGGGACACAAGAAGGTCTGCGTCGTCGACGACAGCACCGACTACGGTCTGGGTCTGGCACAGGCCGTTCGCGAGACGCTCGGGCCGGTGGCCGACTCGGCCTGCAACATCTCGGTGAAGAAGGGTGACAAGGACTTCTCGGCGGCTGTCACCCAGATCAAGGGCGCCGCTCCCGATTCGGTGTTCTTCAGCGGCTACTACGCCGAAGCGGCTCCGCTCGCGCAGCAGCTCAGGGACGGCGGCTTCGAGGGCGTCTTCGCCAGCGCCGACGGCACCAAGGACCCCGAGTTCGTCAAGCAGGCCGGCGAGTCGGCCAAGGGCGCTGTGTTGGCATGCCCCTGCGGGCCGGCCACCGGGTCTTTCGCCGATGAGTACACCGAGAAGTTCAATCAGGAGCCCGGTACCTACAGTGCCGAGGGTTACGACCTGGGCACGATCCTTCTGAAGGGCATCGACTCGGGTGCGATCACCCGGCCCGCGCTGCTCGACTACGTGCGTAACTACCAGGGCCAGGGTGTGGCCCGCGAGTATCAATGGACTCCGGAAGGTGAGCTCACCACCACTCTGATCTGGATCTACGACGTCCAGTAAGGGCTGAGGCGAAGCGCGTTCGAGACATCCGACTCGGGCGCGCTTCGTCGTTGTCGCACAAGAACTTCCGCATCGCTGAGGAGCCCACCGCCGGATGAACCTGGCCGCAAACATCAACTTCAACGTCGGAGCGCTGGTGGACAGCTTCTGGCAGTTGACGATCGACGGCCTGTCATGGGGAGCGATCTACGCCTTGGTCGCTGTCGGCTACACCCTCGTGTTCGGTGTGCTGCGACTGATCAACTTTGCGCACTCGGAGATCTTCATGCTGGGCATGTTCGGCGCGTACTTCGCGCTGGACGTCATCCTGGGTTTCACGCCGAGCGGCAACGCCTACAGCAAGGGCGTAGCCCTGACGATCGTCTATCTGGGCTTCGCGATGCTGTTCGCGATGCTGGTGTCCGGCAGCGCGGCCGTGGGATTGGAATTCATCGCCTACCGCCCGCTGCGCAAGCGCAATGCGCGGGCGTTGACGTTCCTGATCACCGCGATTGGGATGTCGTTCGTGCTGCAGCAGTTCGTGCTGTTCATCCTGCCCAAGCTGATACCGGGCTACGGCGGTCCGAACGCCCAGCAGCCCATCGTGCTGGTGCAGCCCAAGACCCAGTTCGAGCTCTTCGGGGTGGCCGTCTCGAACGTCACGGTCGTGATCGTGGTCTCAGCGCTCGTGCTCGCGGTGCTCACTGACACCGCGATCAACCGCACGAAGTTCGGCCGCGGCATCCGTGCCGTCGCGCAGGACCCGACCACGGCCACGTTGATGGGGGTCTCGCGGGAACGCATCATCATGACGACGTTCCTCATCGGTGGGTTGCTCGCCGGCGCCGCCGCGCTGCTGTACACCCTCAAGGTCCCGCAGGGCATCATCTACTCGGGCGGATTCCTGTTGGGTATCAAGGCGTTCTCGGCCGCCGTGCTCGGCGGGATCGGCAACCTGCGCGGGGCGCTGCTCGGCGGTCTGCTGCTCGGCGTGATGGAGAACTACGGGCAGGCCGTGTTCGGCACCCAGTGGCGTGACGTCGTCGCGTTCGTGCTGCTGGTGCTCGTACTGCTGGTTCGTCCGACCGGCATTCTCGGTGAGAGCCTCGGGAAGGCACGCGTATGACGCGAGTGATGGACTGGTGGGACGGACTGACCCGTCCGCAGAAGTGGGTGTTCGGGATCATCCTGTTCACCGGGATCGCGCTGTCCCCGCTCTTCACGCCGGCGTTCCTGGACACTCCGGGTATCAGCTTCGGCGGCACCATGGCCCAGTTCGCCATGGTGGCGATCATCGCGATCGGCCTCAACGTCGTCGTCGGTCAGGCCGGTCTGCTCGATCTCGGCTACGTCGGGTTCTATGCCGTGGGCGCCTACACGGTGGCGCTGCTCACCAGCCCCGAGAGCCCGTGGAACCAGATGAGTCCGAAGGGCATTCTCACCACGCCGTGGGCGTGGCTGGCCTGTGTGCCGCTGGCGATGGCGGTCACCGCGCTGTCCGGACTGATCCTCGGTACCCCGACACTGCGGCTGCGCGGCGACTACCTGGCGATCGTGACCCTCGGCTTCGGCGAGATCATCCGGCTGCTGGCCGACAACCTCGCCGACATCACCAACGGGCCCCGGGGACTCAACGAGGTCGCGTTCCCGCACTTCCGGGAGGACGCGCAGCACCCCGAAGGGGTGTTCTCCGTGGCGAATTCGAGCGGCGACGCGAACTACGGCACGTGGTGGTTCTGGTTGGGGCTCATCCTGATCGTCGGCATCCTGCTGCTCGTCGGCAACCTCGAGCGCAGCCGTGTCGGGCGCGCCTGGATCGCTGTGCGGGAGGACGAGGACGCCGCCGAGGTGATGGGGGTCAACGCCTTCAAGTTCAAGCTGTGGGCCTTCACCATCGGCGCGGCGATCGGCGGGCTTTCGGGCGCGCTGTACGCCGGGCAGGTTCAGTACGTGGCTCCGCCGACATTCAACATCATCAACTCGATGCTGTTCCTGTGCGCGGTGGTGCTCGGCGGGCAGGGCAACAAGCTGGGTGTGATCCTGGGTGCGTTCATCATCGTGTACCTGCCCAACCGCCTTCTCGGCGTTCACTTCCTGGGCATCGACATGGGCAACCTGAAATACCTGTTCTTCGGGTTGGCGTTGGTGGTGCTGATGATCTTCCGGCCGCAGGGTCTGTTCCCGGCACGCCAGCATCTGCTCACCTACTCCAGCGCCGCGCGCAAACTGCTGCGCACCCAGCCGACCGATACGGAGCCGGTCAAATGACGTCGCCCGACGAAGAGGTGTTCGAGGAGAGCATCGCCGAGATCGCCGGCGTGCACCGCGAGATCCGGGCTGACGAAGGCGAGGTCCTGCTGCAGACCACGGATCTGACCGTGAAGTTCGGTGGGCTCACCGCGCTGGATGCCGTCACGTTCAACATCCGCCGCGGGGAGATTCTGGGATTGATCGGACCCAACGGCGCCGGTAAGACCACCTGCTTCAACGCGATCACCGGTGTCTACCGACCGACCTCGGGATCGGTGACGTTCGACGGCTCGACGATCGAGCGGATCAAACGCCACCAGATCACCCGGCTGGGGATCGCCCGCACGTTCCAGAACATCCGGCTGTTCGGTGAGATGACCGCGCTGGAGAACGTCATGGTCGGTACCGACGCCCGGCACCGCACCTCGGTCCCCGGGGCGTTGATCCGCTCGCCGCGGCACCGCCGCGAAGAGCGGTCGGCGATCGAAAGATCGGCTGCATTGCTCCATTTTGTGGGGATTGCGCACCGCGGCGAGGAGAAGGCGAAGAACCTGCCCTACGGCGACCAGCGCCGGTTGGAGATCGCGCGGGCGCTGGCCACCGAACCCAAGCTGCTCTGCCTCGACGAGCCGGCGGCCGGCTTCAACCCGAGTGAGAAGTCGGCGTTGATCGACCTGATCCGCAAAATCCGCGACGAGGGTTACACCGTGTTGCTGATCGAACACGACATGCGACTGGTGATGGGGGTGACCGACCGCATTGTGGTGCTGGAGTTCGGCCGTAAGATCGCCGACGGACTGCCGGCCGAGATCCGCGAGGACCCGAAGGTCATCGCCGCCTATCTGGGAGTGCCCGACGATGAGCTCGCCTGAAAACACCGCCGCACAACCTGATTCCCGTCCGGTGTTGCTGGAAGTGCGCGATGTCGTCGTGCACTACGGCCGGATCAAAGCTCTGCACTCGGTGTCGCTGACCGTGCACGAGGGTGAACTGGTCACGCTGCTCGGGTCCAACGGCGCGGGCAAGACCACGATGATGCGCGCGATCTCAGGCCTGCTGCCGCTGACGTCGGGGTCGGTCTGGTTCGACGGCAGAGACATCAGCCGGGTCAAGGCGCACAAGCGGGTGGCCGACGGTTTGATCCAGGCGCCGGAGGGCCGTGGTGTCTTCCCGGGTATGACGATCATCGAGAACCTGGAAATGGGCTGCTACGGACGTAAATTCGCCTCGAAGGGCGAACACGACGAGCGCCTCGACTGGGTGTTGGAGACGTTTCCGAGGCTCGCGGAGCGTCGAAGCCAGGTCGGGGGAACGCTTTCGGGCGGGGAGCAGCAGATGCTGGCAATCGGCCGGGCGTTGATGGCGCGGCCGAAAGTGCTGCTGCTCGACGAGCCGTCGATGGGGTTGGCGCCGATGGTGATCTCGCAGATCTTCAAGATCATCGCCGAGATCAACGGGACCGGCACCACGGTGCTGCTGGTCGAACAGAACGCCCAGCAGGCGTTGAGCCGCTCGGACCGGGCCTACATCCTGGAGACCGGGGAGGTCACCCGCACCGGCGATGCTCGGACATTGTTGGCCGACAAGAGTATCCGCGCGGCCTACCTCGGCGTGGCCTGATCTCTCCGCCCCCCCTTTTTTCGGTGCACTTTCCTACTCGCGAGCGTGCGTGTCTGCGGGCGACATGCCGGGTAATTCGGCGATTCTGCGCACGCTCGCGCGGGGTGGGGGTGTTTTAGGTGGCGAGGATGACTGAGGAGCCGTGGCCGAAGAGGCCTTGGTTGGCGGTGATGCCGACGGTGGCGCCTTCGACTTGGCGGCCGGTGGCTTGGCCTTTGAGTTGCCAGGTCAGTTCGCAGACTTGGGCGATGGCTTGGGCGGGGATGGCTTCGCCGAAGGAGGCCAGCCCGCCGGAGGGGTTGACCGGGATGCGGCCGCCCAGGGTGGTGGCGCCGGTGCGTAGGAGGTGTTCGGCCTCACCTTTCGCGCACAGGCCGAGGTGTTCGTACCAGTCCAGTTCCAGCGCGGTGGACAGGTCGTAAACCTCGGCCAGACTCAGGTCTTCGGGGCCGATGCCGGCTTCGGCGTAGGCGGCGTCGAGGATCTGGTCTTTGAACACCCGCTCGGGTCCGGGGACCACGGCGGTGGAATCGGTGGCGATGTCGGGCAGCTCGGGCAGGTGCTGGGGGTATTGGGGGGATTGCAGGCTGATCGCGCGCACCGAGGGGACTCCCTCGACCGAACCCAGGTGTTTTTCGGCGAAGGCTTTGGAGGCCACGATGAGGGCGGCGGCGCCGTCGCTGGTGGCGCAGATGTCGAGCAGGCGCAGCGGGTCGGACACCACCGGGGAGGCCAGCACATCGTCGACGGTGGCTTCTTTGCGGTAGCGGGCGTTGGGGTTGG